>JAVXUB010000034.1:0-5506 GCA_036642315.1 Bacilli bacterium | reverse complement strand
CAAAAGTGTCTTTACAGATACTTTTTTAGCTCATTAATATTATTTTCCATTGTATATAGTAATTTATTTGCTAAATCAGTTATTTTAGTATTTTTATAAATTGATGCATTTATCTTACTATAAATCTCCATTACACCTTTGTTATTTCCCTCAAACATCATTCTTGCGATTAAATGATCCTTATGTTCATTCATAAGTTTCATATTACTCATTATGTAACTACTTGTTTTAAAAACTTTGTTTATTTTCTTTGGTTCTTCATCATAAGTTTTTAATAATTTAATAGAAGTTGACATTATACTTAAATATTCTTTTTTTTCAGTATTTACTAAAGTTTCAAATGTATTATCTTCTATTTTAGTTATAACATCATCAATACCAACTACACCCATTTCTACTATTCTATAAATAGTATTTAACATTTCTATTTCTTTTTTCATAAAAAAATCACCTATCTATAGGATAAGTAATTTTTAATAAATTATACCTCTTGTATTACTGCGATAATCATTGGTTTACATTCTGTTTCATGATATAAGTATTTACTTAGTTCTTCTCTTATTTCTACTTTAATTTGATTATAATCAACATACTTTGGTGTTATATTTCTGTTTATTATAGCTTCGCATATAGCTTTTATTTCATCTATCATATCTTGACTATCACGAACATATATAAAACCTCTTGTAGTAACGACTGGCCCTACCATTAAAACTTTATTTATTTTATCAATAGTAGCACTAATTAAAACTATACCATTTTCTGATAACATTTCTCTATCTTTTATAACAAGATCTCCAATATCATCATTTGATTTTCCATCAATTAATACATCATTTACTTTAATATGTTCAAATTTGTCTTGTAGTACTCCATCAACAAAGTTAACTATATCTCCGTTTTGTTTTAGAATAATATTTTCGTTTGGCGTACCTAAACTACTTGCTATGTTGGCATTATTTACCATATATCTATATTCACCTTTTACTGGCATATAGTATTTTGGTTGAACAAGCTTAATCATAAGCATTAAATCTTCACGAGATGCATGATGTAATATTGTTTTTTCTTTAGGTAATGTAATTATGTTACATCCAAACATTGAAAGTTCATTTTGTAATTTTACTAATATTTTTTCAGTACTATCATATCTAGGTTCTGCAAAAACTATCGTATCTGATGGTTTAAGAGTTACATATTTATCATAGTTATTAACAAGTTTATTTAAGTTTGCGTAAGGATAAGCTTTATCATTACAAATTAATAAGATTGCATTATCATCATTTATATTATTAAGTGTTCCTAAAATATCATCATTAAATGTTATATATCCTTCTTTTTTTGCATAGTTTATGGCATTTTGTAAAGTTTTTCCCATAATAACTATTTTACGATGCATGTTACTAGCTGCTTTTAATATTTCATCAATTGTATACAAATGTCCTGGTAAAACAGAAAATAATATACGATTGGGATTATGGTTTAATGTATCTTTATAAAAATCTTCTAAACGATGATTTGGAGATGTATGACCACTTTTTTCTGCAAAAGATGATTCACACATTAAACATAATACGCCTTGTTTACCAACATATGCAATTTTACCTAAATCCATATCATAAGCTCCACTCATTGAGGGATCAATTATAAAGTCTCCAGTATAACAAATGGCTCCATCTTTAGTGTTAACTACATACATTACAGCATCAGGACAACTATGAGATACTGCGATTGGAAAAATTGAAACAGGTCCAAAAGTAATCTTTTTATGAGGAGTTATTTCAACAATATTAGTACTATTTACTCCATCTTCTAATAATTCAAACTTTGTATATTTTGTTGCATATACTTTTAGATTAGGAATATCACGTAATAAATCATTAACACTTCCCATGTTTTCTTTATGACCATGAGTTATAAAAACTCCTTTAATACGATTCTTATTTTCAATTAAATAAGTAAAGTCTGGCATAATATAATCTATTCCAAGTAAATTACCACTTGCGTATTTTAAACCACAATCAAAAACAAATATATCGTCATCTACTTCAACAATATAGGTATTCTTTCCACTTTCAGAAAGTCCTCCAAGACCAAAAATCTTTATTTTACACATAAATATCACCCTCTAATTTTTCTAAAAAGTTTTTCAGTAAATTAAGTATAGCAATAAAAGTTGATTTAATCAATAAATATAAAAAAAACTAATCACTATTTAAAATATGATTTAGTTCTTCTAATTTTTTTAAATCCATAGGTGGTGTATTTTCTAATGGATATTTTATATTTAGTTTCTTATATTTTTCTACCCCATATAAATGGTATGGTAATAATTCAACTTTTTGGACATTTTTAAACTGTTTAATATACTCTTTTAATCTAATAATATATTCTTCACTATCATTTATTCCTGGAATAATTACTTGTCTTAACCATAATTTTTTATTCATTTTTATACATTCTTTTGCAAATTCATTAAATTTATTCATATTTAACCCAGTAATTTTTTTATAATTTTCTTCATCTATTGCTTTTATATCTAAAATAACTAAGTCTGTATATTTAAGTATTTCGATTAATTTATCTATATCTTTATAGACACCTGATGTATCAAGTGCTGTATGGATATTTAACTTTTGACATTGTTTTAAGGCATCTAGTAAAAAGTCAGGTTGGTTTAATGGTTCTCCACCTGAGAAAGTAACGCCACCTTCTTTATAAAAAGGTAAATATCTAGTAACTTTATTTATCAGTTCATCCGTTGATAAAATAAGTGAGTTTTCACTATTCCACATTTCTGGGTTATGACAAAAAAGACAACGAAGTGGACAAGTTCTTAAGAAAACTACAAAACGGATGCCAGGTCCATCTACTAACCCCATTGTGTCAAATGAATCAATTAAACCTTTCATATTGTTCCATGGAATGTTCGACTAATGACTTCTAGTTGTTGTTCTTTACTTAAACGATTAAATCTAACCGCATATCCTGAAACTCTAATTGTTAAATTTGGATATTTTTCTGGGTCATTCATAGCTTCAATTAATGTTTCTTTATTTAATACATTTACATTTATATGTTGAGCATTTTTAGTAAAGTATCCATCTAATATATTAATTAAATTATCAATTCTTTCTTCTTTACTATGTCCTAAAGCATCCGGTACTATTGAAAAAGTATTTGATACTCCATCTTCACATACATCTTTATATGGTATTTTTGCAACTGAACAAAGAGATGCTATTGCTCCACTTTCGTCTCTTCCATGCATTGGATTAGCACCTGGTGCAAAAGGAACTCCACTTTTTCTTCCATCTGGAGTAGATCCTGTTTTTTTACCATATACAACATTTGATGTAATAGTTAAAATTGATAGTGTATGACGAGCACTACGATATAATGGATGTTTTTTTAGTTTGTTTGAAAAGTTTGTTACTACATCTACTGCGATATTATCTACTTCATCTAAATCATTTCCGTATTTTGGATAATCTCCTTCTACTAAAAAGTCTATTGCTACATTATTTTCATTACGAATTGGTTTTACTGTTGCATACTTTATTGCAGATAAAGAATCTGTTAAAACAGAAAGTCCTGCTACACCAAAAGCCATTAAACGTTCAACTCTTGAATCATGTAAACACATTTGACTAGTCTCATAAGCATATTTATCATGCATAAAATGAATTATATTCATGGCATCAACATAAGTTTTTGCTACACTTTCTAATACTAAATTGTAGTTTTCCATTACTTCATCATAATCAAGGAATTCACTAGTAATTGGTTTAATATTATCGATTATTTTTTCACCACTTATTTCATCTATTCCACCATTTATTGCATATAATAATGATTTTGCTAAATTACAACGAGCTCCAAAAAATTGCATTTGTTTTCCAAGTTTCATTGCAGAAACACAACATGCTATAGCATAATCATGTCCATAAATAGGACGCATTAAGTCATCATTTTCATACTGTATTGCATCTGTTTCAATTGATTTATCAGTTACATATTTTTTAAAATTTATTGGTAAATTAGTAGACCATAAAACAGTCATATTTGGTTCAGGTGATGTACCTAAATTTGTTAATGTATGAAGATACCTGTATGAAGTTTTAGTTACAAGAGATGTAGTCTCATTAAGCATTCCGCCAATACATTCTGTAATCCAAGTAGGATCTCCTGCAAATAATTCATCGTATTCTTTTGTTCTTAAATGTCTTACTAAACGTAATTTTATAATAAAATCATCTATTAATTCTTGAGCACTAGATTCATTTAAAAGACCTTTTGAAATATCATTTTCTATATAAATATCAATAAATGTTGAAGTACGTCCAAGACTCATTGCTGCACCATTATTTTCTTTTACTCCAGCTAAGTATCCAAAATATAACCATTGTATTGCTTCTTTTGCATTTGTTGCAGGAAGTGTTATATCAAATCCATAAGAAAGTGCCATTTCAGATATCTCTTTTAAAGCATCTATTTGCATACTTATTTCTTCTCTTAAACGAATCTCTTCATCACTACTATTTACTATATTATCAAAGTCTTTTTCTTTTTCTTTAATCAAAAAGTTTATTCCATAAAGAGGAACACGACGATAATCGCCAATAATCCTTCCACGACCATAAGCATCAGGTAATCCTGTAAGTAACCCTGCTTTTCTTGCTTTTCTTATTTCTTTTGTATACGCTGCAAAAACACCATCATTATGACTTCTTCTAATACTAGTAAAGTTTTTTTCAATTTGTTCATCTAAAGTATAACCGTGAGTTATTAAAGCTTCTTTTGCCATACGAACTCCACCATAAAGATTAATTATTCTTTTTAATGGTGCATCTGTTTGTAAACCAAAAATATGTTCATGTTCTTTAGAAATATACCCAGGTAAAAAATTATTAATACCAGAAGTTACTTTTAATTCTACATCTAAAATGCCTTGTTTTTGTTCTTCATTAAGCAAGTCTTCACATATATTCCAAATATATAAAATATCATTGGTTGGTTTTTCTAAAAAAGAATCATCCCCTAAATATTCTTTGTAATTATTTACTATAAAGTCATCTACATCAATAGAATTCCGCCATTTGTTCCCTTTAAAGTTATTCCAAAAATTGTCCATATTACCACTACCTATCTTTTAATAAGATTAGTATATCATAGTAAAAAATAAAAAAATAGAAATTAATTTATATTTCTATCTTCATTTATAAGAATACTTAATGTTACTATAGATAAATCCTTGTACTTAATTGTGTTTATTAATAAATTTAAATTTTCTATACTTGATAGTCCCTTGACATGTACAATATCGCCTTTGGTTATTTTATTTTTTACTTCTAAAAAGTTAATATTGTTTAATATAATATTTGGTTTTATTAAATAAGATTTATTTTTTCTACAGAGTTCTTCGTTGTCTTTATTTATTATACATATATGTTTATTTAAGTTATTTTTATTTAATAATGACTCTACTTTTTTATAATTAATGACA
>JAVXUB010000033.1:0-5533 GCA_036642315.1 Bacilli bacterium | reverse complement strand
TTTTTTCTTGTATCTAAATACTTATGAAGATTTTCAGCAACAGTAACAGGTAAAATCTCACTTAATTCATCTATTGTAGCATCCCCCATTTTAGTGATACTTCCATATTTTTTAATAAGTTCTTTTTTACGTATATTACCTATTCCATCTACATTATCCAAAACACTTGATATACTACCTTTACTTCTAATACTCTTATGATATGTAATAGTGTATCTATGTACTTCATCTTGAATTCTAGTTAAATAATGAAATACATCACTTTCTCTTGGTATAGAAATTACTTCTAATGAATCTCCATCGATTAAATCACTAGTTCTATGTTTTTCATCTTTTTTTAAACCACATACTTTAATATCAATATTAAGACTTTTTAAAGTATCTTTACATGCATTAATTTGATTTATTCCGCCATCTACTAAAATTAAATCTGGTTTTACTAAAGAATCTACTAAAACTTTATAATATCTTCTATAAATAACTTCTTTCATAGTATTATAGTCATCATTTTTATCTACTTCAACTTTATACTTTCGATATTCATTTTTAGCAGGTTTACCCCCAATAAAAACAACCATACCACTTACTGAAAAAGCTCCAAAAAGGTTAGAATTATCAAATACTTCAATCCTGTCTAACACTTCCATTTTTAATATTTTCTTTAAATCATTATTTGCAACAACACTTCTAGCATCATCATTTTTAATAATATTAATCTCTTGCTCTAATGAAACTTTAGCATTTTCTAAAGACATATCAACAAGTTTCTTTTTAATTCCTCGAATAGGTTCTAAAACTTTAGTGTTTAATATATTACTTAATATTTCAATATTTATATTTTTACAAACTAATATTTCTTTTGGAACTTCATGTTTTGAATAAAAATTTAATATATAAGTATTAACTTCATCAAATAGATCACTTATTAAATAAAATTTATCATTACTTCCACCAACTATTTTACCATTTCTAATAAAAAGTATTTGAACTGAAACTATTCCTTCATCTAAATAATAACCAATACTATCACGATTAACATAATCATGTAATTCAACCTTTTGTTTATCTAAAATAACATTTATAAACTTTAGTTCATTTTTTAAATCAAGTGCAGCTTCAAAATTAAGTGATTTACTAAAAACTTCTATTTTTTCCATTAATTTATCTTTAATTATCTTATCATTTCCTTTTAAAAATCCTAAAATATCGTCTTCCATTTCTTTTAATTTAACTTTATCAATATCTTTACTACAATAACCTAAACATTCACCGATATGAAAATATAAACAAGTTTTTTTAGGCATACTATCACATTTTTTTAAAGGATATAACCTATTTATTAAATTAACTATTCTTCTAGCAGCATAAACATTCGGGTAAGGTCCAAATAAAACTTTATTATCTTTTTTCTTAATTGATAAATACCTAGAAACTTTTAATTTAGGATAAGGTTTACTAATATATTCAATATAAGGATAAGTTTTATCATCTCGAAGTAATATATTATATTTAGGATTAAATTCTTTAATTAAATTAAGTTCAAGAATAAATGCTTCTTGCTCAGTATTAGTAGTTATATATGTAAAATCAACTATTTCACTAACAAGTTTAGCAGTTTTACCAGTAACATTACCTTTAAAATAACTATTAACTCTTTTTTTTAAGTCTTTAGCTTTACCAACATATATAACAACATCATTAATATTACGCATCTGATAACTTCCAGGTAAATGTGGTATTGTATTTAACTTATCTTTAAACATAAAAGATCCCCTCCATTTAAAAATATTATACTACAAAACTTCATATTTATAAGATATAATATTTATGAGGAACAAATTATGAAACTTATAAATGAATCAGTCTTACTAATTAAAAAATCTAAATTTGTAGCATATTACTATAAACTAGATTCCATTGATGAAATAAAAGATATTTTAAAATCTTTAAAAGAAGAAAACAAAAAAGCTAATCATTTTGTTTATGCTTATAAATTTAATAATACAGCAGGTAAAAGTGATGATAAAGAACCAACTGGTTCAGCTGGTTTACAAATATATAATCTAATTAATATGAATAATCTAAATAATGTTTTAATTGTTGTAGTCCGCTACTTTGGTGGAACTAAACTTGGTATTGGACCTTTAACTAGAAGTTATAAGAATGTTACTTCTATGGTAATAAAAAATATTTAAAGTTATTTTGATTCCTTTAAATATTTAAGTCCAATTAATCTTAATTCATCCATATTAATTATTTTTTTGTTTAATGCATCTTCCAAAGTATATTCAATACCACTCGACTTTATATAAATATCTCTTTTACAATCTAAAAAGTATTTATATGTTTCATCTTCATAAAACTTAAAGAGTATTTTTTCGCATTCACCTTTAGTTTTATCTATTACTTCAGCATCAATAAAGTTAGATGCCATAATTTTTACATCATCAACTTTTTTATTAAATATATAAAACTCTCTACTAACATGTTCAAGTCCATCAGATAAATCAACAGCTTCATTAATATATACTTTATAAATAAGTCCATACTTTAAATGTTTAAGAGTATCTTCTTTAAATGTAAATATTGGTTCTTTAGAAAACCTTATAGTTAAAACATAATCAGTAATTAAAGACCCTAATACTATAATAATTAATATATAAAAAATTCTTTTAATCAACTACCACACCTACTTTAAAGATTATTAACTATATTTTTTATTTCTTCTATATTTCTAAATCCAATCTCTTTTTTTTCTAATAGACCATCTTTAAAAAATATAAGAGTTGGTATACTCATTACTCCAAATTGTGAAGCAAGATTTTGATGTTCATCAACATTAACTTTAATAACGTTAATAAAATCAATTTGTTCTAAAATAGGTGCAAGCATTTTGCAAGGCCCACACCAATCAGCATAAAAATCTACCAAATATAAATCTTTACCAATTATTTCTAATAAATCTTCGTCTTTTCCTAAATGTTTAACCATTTTGATATTTCCTCCTTAAGAAAATGTCATATTTTCTAAATCAATTTTTTTATCTTCAATTAACTTTTTAACAGTATCTTTATCTACTAAATTATAGTAAATCAAAGTTGATACTACTTGAGAATTCAATGTTTTTTTATCAGCTTTTGGATCAAACTTCTTAATTGAATCATTTATTTCTTCTAAAGCAAGTGTACTTTTAGCCATTACTTGACCAATAAATGGTGTTCTTTCAAGTAAAATAATTCCCATTGATGAATCATTTACATATTTTGTAGTTGGACCTACATGAAACAAAATAAATATAAGTAGAAATGAAAATACAAGACCTTCAATTGCTCCAACTATTAAACCTAATATTTTTGATGGTATTGCAAGCACAATCGTAAGTTTTAATAGCTTCTCTACCATACCAGATAAACTTATCAATATATTTAGTATGCAGTAAAGTACTACAAATATAACTATAAATGAAATAAGTTCATACATTATAATATTTATTGCAGTAACTCCTTCAAATATCCCGCCAAAATTAAAAAATGGCATTACTTTAATCAAAAACCCAGCAAGCATATCTTTTAAAGTATATGAAATAATTATAATTGCAAACATTCCTATTAATTGCACAAGTGTTTTAATAACACCCTTTTTAAACCCCAAAAAAGCCCCCACTAATAAACAAACTATAATAATAATATCAATAAAATTCACTTTATCCCTCTTCTCCTAGAATAATTATATTATATAACTGATGAAAAATAAAGACATTTATGCTAAAATAAATATTAAGAGGTGCAATATGACAATAGTATTCAAAATAAGTGATAATTTAAAAGGAAAATTAATAGATTTTTATAAAAACTGTATAAAAGAAAAAACTCCACCCTATGCAACTTTTCAAGCCCAAAATGCAGATACAACCATAACTCTTTATGATAGCGGTAAAGTAATGTTTCAAGGAGTTTCAGCAGATATTGAATCAAGTTTATGGACTGAAGCTGAAAAGATAGTAAATAAAAGAATAATAGATACAACTGGGAAAAAAGATGATTCAAAAAAAGATGATTCAAAAGAACCAACATACAACTTTAACTCATACAGTACTTTAGGATCTGATGAAGTTGGAACTGGAGACTATTTTGGACCAATAGTAGTAACTGCAGCATTTGTTTCAAAAGAAAATCAAAGTTTCTTAAAAGAACTTAAAGTAGGAGATTCAAAAAAAATACTTGATGAAAATATATTAAAGATAGCTCCAAAGATAATCGAAAAAATACCTTATACAACTTATATTATTAGTAATAAAGATTATAATTCAAAATTTGCAAAAGAATTAAATATGAATAAATTAAAAGCTATATTTCATAACAAAGCTTTATTATCACTTTTAGATCAAAACTTAAATCCAGAAAAAATAGTAGTGGATCAATTTGTTAATCCTAAAAAATACTTTGAATATTTAAACGAAGTACCAAAAGTTGTAAAAAACATTATTTTTACAACAAAAGCTGAAGATAAATGTTTAAGTGTTGCATGTGCATCAATTATAAGTAGATATGTTTTCTTAAGTGAAATGCAAAAACTATCTAAGATAATTGGTAAAGAAATACCAAAAGGAACAAACAAAATTGTTGAAGAATTTGCTAAAAACCTAATAAAAGAACATGGTTTTGAGTATTTACAAGACTTTGTTAAACTAAACTTTAAAACGACTGAAAAAATTTTAGAAACCATAGAAAAAGAGAATTAATCTTCTCTTTTTTTATGAACAAACATCAACTAAAAAATTAATCATTGAAACATCTTTTTCCATATTACCACTTTTTATTCCAACATCAACGATTGAAATTTTCTTTAAATTATTAAGTAACTCACTTTCACTATATTTTAAACCATTAGTATAAAGTTTATTTACTTGCCACTCCATCATTTTCATTTCTTTACAAATAGATGCCATATTTAGTCCCTTAGCTTGATATTTTTTTAAATAAAACATCAAACGATATTCTCTTGCTAAAAGCATCAGTAATGAAATCGATTCAACCTTATAAACTTTTAAATCTTTTAATATTCTTAATGATTCTCTTAAATCTTTATTCACAACCGCACTAACAAAACTAAAATTATTATTAGTTAAAGATAATCCAACAATATTTTTTAAATCCTTAAAACTAACTTTACAAGGTTTATTATAATAAATCATTATTTTATCTAACTCATTTAAAATGATATCATAATTACTATTCGCATTATCAATTAAATAAACGATACTTTCATAATCAATACTATAATTTTTACTTCTTAAGTAATTACTTATTTCAGTATTTAACATTCTTTTATCAAATGGTAAGATATTAATTAATTGATATTTTTCTTTTATTAACTTAGTTTGTTTTTTTCTTAAATCAATTCCATTTAATGTTGTAAAAATTATTGTTGCATTTTCATTAGGATGTTCTAGATAATCTAATAGTTCTTTTACTACTACTTCATCACTCTTAGATGTATCAAATAAAGTTATATTACTAACAACTATATACCT
>JAVXUB010000032.1:0-5644 GCA_036642315.1 Bacilli bacterium | reverse complement strand
TCCCTTTTACGGAATAATGTTTTTATAACAGATAGTATGGATATATTAAGTAAGATTACTAATAATGAAATATATCGAGCAATTCTATATAAAACTATTAATAATATCGTTAAAGGTGAAAAAATATCTGAGGCATTTAAAGATCACTGGGCTGTACCTGATGTTGCATATTACATGATTGTTACTGGTGAATCTACTGGAGACCTTGCAACAATGATGCAAAAAGTTAGTGAATATTATCAAGAAATGCATAAAAGTATTGTTAATAATTTAAAATCATTTATTGAACCAATTATGATTTCAGGTCTTGCTTTAATAGTTGGATTAATTATAATTGCAGTAATTGTACCAATGTTTAGTATTTATGAACAAATTAATTAAAAGGAGTTATATATGGCAGTTTTTATATTTATAATCGGCTTAGTTTTTGGCTCTTTTTATTTGGTTATAGCAAAAAGATTACCAAAAGGTGAAGATGTTTTAATTACTAGAAGTCATTGTGATACATGTAATCATACTTTAAAATGGTATAATTTAATACCTGTTTTTTCTTATATTTTCCAAAGAGGTAAATGTTCTTTTTGTCATAAAAAAATATCTAGTTTAAATATAATAGTTGAGTTATCATGTGGTACTTTATTTTTAATAGGTTATTTATTATTTGGGTTTTCATATAACTTTTTTATGTATTTGATAGTAGTTTCATTAATGCTTATTATATTTATTAGTGACTTTATTTATATGATTATTTTAGATTCACCTTTAGTTGTAGCTTTTGTTTTAATTATTATTTTAAAATTTAGTTATTTTGGTATAAATGAAGTATTAATAAGTCTTTTATCTGGTGTTTTATTATTCTTTTCAATGCTTTTAGTTCAAAAGTTTGGTGAACTTGTTTTTAAAAAAGATTCTCTTGGTGGGGGAGATATTAAGTTTTCTTTTATAATTGGGTTAATACTAGGTTTTAAATTAGGTTTGGTTACACTTATATTATCGACTTTTCTTGCTTTACCATATTCGGTTGCTTCTTTATATATAAGTAAAAAAAGTGAAGTAGCATATGGACCTTTTTTAGCAGGTGCTTTACTAATAGTATTTGTATTTAGTGATAAATTTGTTCATTTGTTAAACTTTATATTTATGAAATAAAAAAAACATATTAATATGTTTTAATGAATTATGTATACTAATATACTTGCTACAACGGAACCTACCATAAGAATTACCATTGTCCATGTTGCAATAAGTCTTGCTTTTTTACTCATTCTTTTCACCTCTTAATTTTTATCTATCATTAATTTATCATATTTTTAATTAAAAGACAATATGATTAAGTGGTGATAAGAATGTGGACAAGCACAAATAAGAAATTTTATTTATTTTTAGGTTTAATTTTTGTTATTGGTATAATTGGTGGTTTAATATTTTTAAGTGTAGTACCTGAAGTTTCTAAAACAACTATGATTACTAGTATTAATAATTTCTTTACTGATATTAAAAATGTTAATATTAATTATATTTTAAGCCATGCAGTTATATTATCTTTTATTTTAATATTATCATTTTTAATTATAGGTTTACCAATTGGTTTATTTTATTTGTTTTTTAATGGATTTAGTATTGGGTTTATAATATCATCTTTTATTACTGTAGCAGGATTTAAAGGATCTTTATTCGCACTTATATATATATTTATTACTAAGACAGTATTTTTATTTTTCTTAACTGTATTTATTATTACATGTATCAAAATAAGTATAAAAGTAATAGGGTATTATATAAATAAAAAAAATACTATTATAAAAGAACAAATTATTATTTTATTTAAAAGATGTTTAGTATCTTTATTAATTATTTTTATTAATGACTTTTTAATATACTTAATTGGTGATAATTTAATAAACATCTTTAACTTTTTAGTGATTTAAGGTATACTTAAGAAGTGATTTATATGGAAAAAGTTATAGTTGGTGTAAGTGGTGGAGTTGATTCTGCAGTAGCTTTATTTTTACTTAAAAAAGAAGGTTATGATGTAGAAGGACTTTTTATGAGAAACTGGGATAGTGGCATTAATAATGATATTGATGGCAATCCTAATTTTGGCATGTCTATTTGTCCACAAGAACAAGATTATAATGATGCTTTAAAACTATGTAACGATATGGGAGTAAAACTTCACAGAGTTGACTTTATAAAAGAATATTGGGACTATGTTTTTACTTATTTTTTAGATGAACTTAAAAAAGGAAGAACACCGAACCCTGATATGTTATGTAATAAATATATTAAGTTTGATCTTTTTATAAAAGAAGCTAGAAAACTTGGTGCAAAATATGTTGCAACTGGGCATTATGCAAGACTTGAAAATGGCAAATTAAAAAGATCAGTTGATTTAAATAAAGATCAAACTTATTTTTTAGCTGATGTAAAACGTGAACAATTTAAAGATGTTTTGTTTCCAGTAGGGGACTATACTAAACCGGAAATTAGGAAGATTGCAAAAGACAATAATTTAGTAGTAGCAGAAAAAAAAGATTCAACTGGTATTTGTTTTATTGGGGAACGTAATTATCAAAAGTTTGTCCAAAACTATTTAGTACCTAATGAAGGAGATATAGTTGATATAGAAACTTTAAAAGTAATTGGGGTACATACTGGTTTAATGAATTATACAATCGGTCAAAGAAGAAATGTTGGTATTAGTGGTAATGAATCTAGACATTTTGTTTGTGGAAAAGATATTTCTAAAAACATTTTATATGTTACTTTTGGAGATTCTGAATATTTATATAGTGATGAATGTATAATTGAAAATATTAACTTTATAAGTGATATTCATCCTGTATTTTGTTCGGCTAAATTTAGATATCGTGGCGAAGACGTACAAGTACAACTTGAGTATTTAGAAAATGATTTAATTAAAGTTAAATATATGGAAAAAGTTAAAGCTGTAACTCCTGGACAAGCTTGTGTTTTATATTTAGGGGATGAATGTCTTGGATGTGGTTTTATTAAAGAAGTTAGAAAAAACAATGAGAAATTATGGTATTTGTGATATAAGACTTGACAAGTAAGTGTTAAGTTTTATATAATCAAATTGTAAATATAAGAAAAGGTTGTGAATATATGGACAGGTTAAATGAATTATTACAGGAGCTTGGAGTATCAAAGGTTAGACTTGCTAAGTATTTAGGTGTATCACGTCAAATGGTATACAATTATTTAGTACTAGATAGTCTTGATAAGTGGCCTAAAGAAAAAAAAGTATTATTGTTACAATTACTTGATATAAAAGATGGTAATGGAGAATCTATTAGAAATATTATAGTTGATACCGAATATTTAATGGCAGTTGAAAAAAGACTTAATTTAGCAGTTAAATCTAATAATGAAATGGATGGTTTTCTTGATTTAAATGATTTATCTAAGGAAGCTAGAATGCTTTTAAGTGATATTACATTTTTAATAAAAGAAAAGCTTGAAGATGATGAAGATGGTACTGGGTATTCTGCAATGAAATATATGCTTTATATGCTACAATCAATTGATAATGTACCAGAGATAAAATATATACTTGGATATATGGCTAAAACTAATAGTTTT
Organism: Bacilli bacterium; assembly: GCA_036642315.1. Taxonomy (GTDB): domain Bacteria; phylum Bacillota_I; class Bacilli_A; order RF39; family UBA660; genus Onthocola_B. The sequence continues at coordinate 2,041 of JAVXUB010000032.1, read as the reverse complement.
ATAAAACCTACTGAGTATGCGTTTAATGAAGATAAACAATTTATATTTGAAGGTATTTTATATTCGGCTTTGTCTTTATATAATAATGGTGGAGCTAGTAAAACAAAACTTGCAGAAAGTCATAAGAGATTTATTCAAGAAATAGATCAAAAAAATGAAGAAAAATTAAGTAGAACTGAACAATTAAATACAATAAAGATTCAGGCATTAAGAGAGCTTGGATATAAAGAAATTAATTCAGCTAATCAAAATGAATTTTTAGAAAAAATGGCTGAAATTGAAGCTAGAAAAGTATAAAGAGGTGTGATATGACTAGGAAAGAAACTAAAAAATTAAAATTAAAGTTTGATTTAACTTTTATATTAAAACTGATTACTGTAATATTACTAGTAATTGCGTTTTCATTAATTATGGTTGTATTTGTCCGTGGTAAAAAAGTTAGTACTAATAGTGATATAGTAAATAATTTATATTCATATATGGGAAGTAATGATTTATTACTTTGTTCAGGAATACCTACATATGACTCAAAAAAAACTACATATGACTCTATAAAAAATGATGTTAAGATATGTAATGCATATACAAAAGTAAAAGAAGATAATATTACTACTATAAAAATAGATAAGTCTAAAAAAGAAAATATTTGTAGTATTGGAAAAAATGTTAAATTTGCAACTGATAATTATGAAGATAATATTTGTACTGTAACTAAAATATCTGCTGATAAAATAGGGGATGAATATTTTAAAATTTATGGTAAAACAATAGAACAATATGAGAGTTTTGAAAGAGATAATAAAACAATTTGTTATTTTGAAGATGGTTTTTATTATTGTGGATTATCTGAGACTTATACATATACAATTGGAGCAGAACCACATACTTTTAGAAGTTTAAAGAATGCTTTAAAAAAGAAAGATAATATTATAATTTATGATTATTTTGTAAAAGTAATTAATAATGAATGTTATACAAGTTTTAAGGGTGATGTAAAAAACTCTAAATGTAGTGAAAACTATAAAAGCGAAGAAAAAACAAATTATGCTTTTTTAAAGAAATATGGAACTTTATATAAACATATATTTAAATTAAATGAATCAAATGATACTTATTATTGGGTATCTTCTGAACCAGTTTTGTAAATAATCACTAGTTGATTATTTTTTCCTTTTATTTATCTTGTGTTAAAATATTTAAATTGTTATAATTAATATGTTAAGTATAATATTGAAAGGAAAAGTTTTATGAAAACAAATGAAAAAAATAATGTTAAAAATGTTAAATATCTAATAATGTCTGGAGTTTTACTACTTTTTTTAATAGTTTTAACTGTACTAGTTAAAATGAATTATATGGTAGGGTTTGATACTTTTATATATAGTAATATAGCTAAAATGATAAATCCCGTAAATACTGTTATTTTTAAATGTATTACTTTTTTAGGTAGTACTGAATTTATTATTTTATTAATACTTGCTTTATTGTTATTTTGGAGAAAGGGTAGGAGAGGCATTCAAGTTACTGCTTTTATGATATTCTCTGTCCTTGTTAATCAAGTAATGAAAGTGTTTGTTAGAAGACCAAGGCCTGTTGATGTTGAACATTTAGTAACTGAGACATCTTTTAGTTTTCCAAGTGGACACACTATGGCATCTGCTACAATAGTAGGGTTTTTAATTTATGTTATCTGGAAGGGTAAGTTAAAGAAAAATATAAAGATCATTTTAACTCTAATATTATCTATTTTCTTACTTCTTGTTATGTTTAGTCGTGTTTATCTAGGAGCTCACTTTGCAACTGATGTAATTGGTGGTTTAATTACTTCTGCTATTTTAACATTCTTAGTTATCTACTTTATAGAATTTTAAATAAAGCCCCCTATCGTTTATTAAATTAAAAGAGTAGTACTCTTATATATGTACGCGTGTTATTACCTTATATAATTTAAGGTAATAACGCGTGATATATCTTTAATATTATAAGGTAAATATAAATATATTATTTAATAATGTGTTATTCTAAATAATTTATTTATTAA
>JAVXUB010000031.1:0-5684 GCA_036642315.1 Bacilli bacterium | reverse complement strand
ATACAGTTTCTATCACATTTTCCATCATCATTATCATCACAGTTAATGTCACATACTCCGTCTCCATTAGTATCAAGATTAATATCTTTTATCTTATCTCCATTAGTATCCATATCTAAATCGACTTTTCCATCGCCATTATAATCAATGTTAAGGTTTGGATATCCATCTGTTCCTGTAATACAGTTAACATCACATACCCCATCTCCATTTATATCTTGATTAGTTTTATTAGTAATAGTTCCATCTTCTCTTACGACATTAAATATTGGTTTTCTATTACCTTTATAATCAATATTTTTATCTGGTAACTTATCGTCATTTTCATCACAGTTAATGTCACACACTCCATCACCATCTAAATCAATGTTGATGTCTGCTACTCCATCTCCGTCTAAATCGATATTTAACTTAAGTGAGTTCAAATAATGAATTCCTGAATAAGTTGCTGCTATTCCGGCAAAAAGCATTGTAAAAATAAACACTAGAAATAAGCCTTTATTATTTTTTTCAACAAAATCAAATATTAACTTACTACCATTTTTTGATACTTTTAAGTTATATGGTAAGAATATTTCATTATCTCTTGCATCAAAACAGATATTTAAAACCTTTTCTACATGTTTTTTAGATACAACTAAAGTATCTTCATAAATTTCTTTTAAAGTACTTTCGATTTTTTCGGATTGCTTTTTAGAATCTAATAATATAAACTCTTTTAAATCAATTGATTCTTTTTTATAAAGAATCTTTTCAATCCCCTTTGCCATAAATAACATCTCCTTTTATTTTAACAACGCTACTGCTTTTTGTTTTTTCTTATCAAATTCATTTAAAAAATCTTTAAAACAATTTCTAATACTCTTTTCTTGATTTTTTCTTTTCTTAGTTGCTTCTTTAAACTCTTTATTTACTAATTTTTTAAATTCATTTTCAGTAATATTACTTTCAAAAACTACATCATTTACTATTTTACCTATATAACTTAAATTTACTAGTGATACAGTTTTTTCTTTATTACTATCTAACTTTAATGATTCATTATTTATAAAAAATGATAAATCAAATAAATCTTTTACTTCATTACTTCGATCTAGTGAAGTCTTTTCAATAGAAGTTACTGGTTTAACAGCATTTTTTTCTAAGTACTCCCATAAGTCTAAAGCTTTAATAAAGTTTTGTTCTTTTAATATAACATTAGTTTTTCTAATAGGACTTCTTACTGGTTGACTATCACTTAAACTTTTAATAAATTGACTTCCTAAGAATGATGATAAAACATCTTTAATATGTTCTATTCTAAGTTCTAGTGGATGTCCATCTTTTACTTCATTTAAGTCTTCACTATAGTTAGATTCAAAATTTAAATTAACTTTAATATTATTGTTTTTACTTTCGTTTAATGCATCAAATGTTACTTTATTATTTATTTTACTAAATGATTTTTGATCTGATTCTTTTAACTTTGTATTAACAAATTCATATAAATTATCTACTAATGACTTAATAAATCTATTTTCATATAAATCAGTAGTTTCTTCACGATATACATTAAGAAGCTTTAAAGGAATAACTGTTCCGTCTTCCTTTACATCTTGAATTAATCTAGTATTTTGAGCTAGGTGTCTTATAGTTTCTTCTGTTACTACTCTTGCTTTTTCAACTGGTATAATGTTTTCTTCTTGAATAATGAATCTTCTTGGATTTCTGATAATGTTATCTAAATAAGGAATAGATTCTTCTATCATACTAATCCAAGAAGTATCACTTACTACTTTTTCAATGTTTGTATTTGCAGTAATATTTGATTTAGTAGCTCCTACAAACCTATTTAAATCTGATTCATTTATGTTATTTAGAAATTCTATTAACTTATTATTCATTATACACCTATATTGTTTTCTTTAATCTAAGTAAATAAGCTTTACTTTCTGGCATTTTTCCTTCACCAAAAGTGTTTTCTAAATAAGCAATAAATCCATCTATTTCATCTTTTATATAAGCTAGATTTAATTGTTCAAATTTTCTTAATATTTTATGAGCTATTAAGTAATCAATTCCAGCTATTTCATCTCCACCACATGCAACATATGCTGGGACAAACTCTTTTAATTGTTTTACAATTCTATTACCAAATGCTAGTCTAAAGTGATCTATTACATAACGGTCCATTTCATGAACTTTTCTTATACTTTCTTCACTTACTTCGTGTTCTTTACTAGCACGCTCAAATAGACTTTCAAGATAACTATAACTTACTTTAAATGCCTCTGTCTCAGGTGCAGTAAAAGCTTCACACTTATCATCAATTGATATAGGCATTGCTCTATCATATACTTTATCTGTAATCATAAATGTCGAGTCATCATTATTAATTGTACCAATATACCACATATTCTCTGGTACTTTTAGTTTACCTTCTTCTAACTTAATAGGGTCATGTTCCCAAACGTTTGGTACTAACTCTACTACCCAATCTTTTTTATTAGGAAGTTCCAAAATAGATAACATTTCTGCAAAATAATACTCAACACGAGATATATTCATTTCATCTAAAAGTGTTACATAAACTTCATCATTATATTGAGCTTCATACATTTTAGTTAAAACATCTGTTTCATTAAATTTCTTTGTAAACTCATTGAAGTAACCAAATATTTCAGTTGAGTCTCTCCATGAAGGTTGAACTGATGCTATAGTTGTTTCATTATTAATTAAATTTCCAAAAGCATAAGCAAGAGATGTTTTTCCTGTTCCAGAAATACCTTCTAATATAATAAGCTTATTTGATGCAAAAGCTGAAACAAATAATCTAAGTAATCTAATATCATAATATAAACCTAATTTGTTTGCTGCATAATTTCTAAATAAATTACAAAATTCTTCTAATGTAAAATTGTTTTCGATAGGAACTGGAGTATATTCTAAATATTTAGAATCTACATTTGCTAGTTTAAAGAATCTACTTTCTCCTTCTTTTAAACCTTTTACAGGGTTACCAGCTTCATCTAATTCGATTTCACCATTTTCATTTGCTAACTCAGATATCTTAGCATTTTGAGTCCTTAATTTAATAATATCATTATTTAAGTTCTCTATTTCTTCAATTAATCTTTCTTCTTTTTTAACATTTCTTCTGTATTTAACAAACGTTCTAATAGACTTAACTATTAAAAAGAATATTAATGCAAAAATTGCTAATAAAAATATTATTGAAAATATTAATATTACTAAACCAAAACCTTTCATATCACCAGAATATTTATTAATAACCTCTACATAGTTTAAAACATTAAACATTTGACCAAGACCACTAATAAATGATTTACAAATATCTATAATACCATTAAATAATGGAGCCATAAACTTTGTAAAAAACTCACCATACACACTCATTTTTATTCCTCCTCTTTATTACAAATAACATTATCTGTTATTTCAATACCATTTTCTAAAACTATAAACTTTATATCATGACTTCTTAGTTCAAATACGCCATCTTTATTATTTTCAAGTAATTCTTTTTTTACTATTATAGAACATTTATAAACATCTCTTAAAAGGCTTATATCTTCTCCATCATACTTATACATTACTTTAAAACCAGATTCTACTAATTTATTAACCTTGTTTTTAAAACTAAAATATAAATCAAACGGAATTAATAAATTAATATTTTTCTTAATCATTTCATTATCTATTACTTTAAAACTATTTTCTTTATTTAATAAAGATTCACTCACATTTATTAAATAGTTATTTACATCTTTATTCATAATATATTCTTTTAATAAAAGCACTACTAAAAGCTCATAACTTACTAATAAATATTTATCACTAAAGTCTTTCTCTATTTTTTTAACCATTTCTTTGTCATATTCATCAAGTCCCTCTACTACATAATTAAACTTAACTTCATATAGCGACTCTTCTTTATTAATACATTTATAAACATTATTATAACAGTCACTTACAAAATAATTAAAAAATCTTTCTTCTTCACTTACATTTTTCTTAATCATTTTAAATAAAGAATTTAATGTAACTTTGTCTTTATCATATATTTTAAGTAAATTAGTTTTCTTTAAATGATTTAATAGTATCTTAATATTCTCTTTTACATCGACATAAGAACCATCAATAACATTTGATGCTATATCAACATAACTTGATGAACAAATGATTACTGCTAGTAAAAAAGTTTCATTTTTATTATCTTTAATCATATCTGGTTTAAAAATACTCTTATAATATTCTATAATCGATAACAATACAAAGTTTATATTATCGTTTGAATACTCAATTGGATTATTTCGATTTTTGTTGTTTTCAAAGTAATATGTTTCTACATAATATTCAACTATTTCCTTACATAAAGCACTAAAGGTTTGTTTATTGCTCCATAATGTATTTGTTTCTAAAGTTATAATAGATTCTAAAATTTTCGAATACTCTACAAGATCTTTTTTCTTTTTTGATTTGTATTTATCGATTACATTTATACTCACTATCTATGCACCTAACCTATCCTGTTAAATTATATCAAACAAAAATTTATAATGCAATAAAGAGATTAGTAAAAAATTGAAAATTACAGTTATTTAAAAATATGATTAACTAATTTACGAAAATATGTAAAAAAAATTCTAATATATTGCAAATACTTATATTTTAAGTTATCATTTAAATAGAGGTGTTTATTTATGAGTTATAATGATGATGTTTTTATAAATATGGTTAATGATAATTCTAATAAAAAAAGAATTTTAGAAGAAGTTAGAAGGAAAAGCATAGTAACATCAGAAACTAATTATATAAAAGCTAAAAAGAATAAAAATAAAAAATTTAAGTTAAAAGCAATTTCATTTTTATTGGTGTTAGGCATTAGTTTACCAACTATTAGTTTTTTGGTTAATAAAGGTTTTGATAATCGTGATATTTATAAGGAAACTCACAATACTGCAAGTTTTGTATCAAGTGAAATGTATCGAGTAAATAATAATCAAGATTATGCTTATGATAATTATGATATTGCAAAAAACGTTTTAGATTATAATGGAAATAAAGATATACATGCTGTAATTTATAGTTGCTTTTCAGTTTATTCTTATGATGTTTTAAAACAAATGGATGAATTATTTAGTAATATGCATTCATTAATTAATGGTCATTAATTATAATATAAAAAAGAAATTGTTGATTCTTGTAATTATTCTTCATTTGATGAATATTTAATTGCTATGAATTTTACTTCAATTGATGAATATAAGTCTAAAATGAAAGATTTATTGTTAGCCTATTCTAGGAACGATAATGAAAATGAAGAAGTTAAAAATATACTTGCTGAAATAGAAAATCAAGGTGAATTATATGGAGGAAGATAACATGGAAGAAGAAGTAGACTTTATTACATTAGAAGATGGGATTGACTATATAATAATTGATGAAATTATGGTCGGTAATACTAAATATGTTTATTTAGTTAATGAAAATGATGATTTAGATTTTGTTATTAGAAAAGTAAAAATTGAAAATAATGAAGATTATTTAGTTGGACTTGAAACAGATGAAGAATTTGATTATGCATTAAAAGAATTTACTGAAAAACATAAAAACGACTTGGAATAGTCGTTTTTAATTACTTTTAAGATCTATTACTAAAGGAGTATTAATATCAATTATGG
>JAVXUB010000030.1:0-5879 GCA_036642315.1 Bacilli bacterium | reverse complement strand
TTGAAAATATTAATTTAATTGATGTTGTATATGAAGTAATTGATGCAAGGTTACCTTTTTCTTCAAAAATTAAAGATATTGATAATATTATTAAAAATAAACCAAGAATATTAATTATGACTAAAAAAGATTTATGTGATATGGAAGTAACTAGTAAATGGATTAAGTATTATGAGGAAAAGAATATTCCTGTTTTATGTATGGATTTAACTAATAATTTAGATTTTAAGAAGTTGGTTAAAAAAACTGAAGAAGTTACTTTTCTTCTTCAAGAAAGAAGAAAAGAAAGAGGGTTAAAAACAAAAGAAATTAAAGCAGTAGTACTGGGGATTCCTAATGTTGGGAAAAGCACTTTAATTAATAAGATGGCTGGTAAAAAGGTGGCAATGGTTGGAAATAAACCAGGTGTTACAAAACAAATAAACTGGCTTAAAACTACAAGTAATATATTAATACTTGATACTCCAGGAATTCTTTGGCCTAAACTTGATGATAATGAAGTTGCTCTTAATTTAGCTTCTACTGCAGCAATTAAAACTGATGTTTTAGATATATGTGATATTGGAGGATATTTAATAAGTTTCTTTAAAAATTATTATCCAAAAATATTAACTGATAAGTATAAAGTTGATATTCAAGATGATATAATTGATATCATGGCTTTTATTGCTCTTAATATGGGAGCAGTAAAAGGAGATGAATTTGATGCTGAGAAAGTATCTAGAAGAATTTATACTGATGTAGTAAATGGAAACATTAAAGGAGTTACTTTCGATCAATGGAAAAAATAGATTTAAAAAAATTTGAAAAAGAATATTATAAAAAAAATATTACTCTTATAGCAGGAGTAGATGAGGCAGGGCGTGGCCCTTTAGTGGGCCCTGTTGTTGCTGCTGCTGTAATTTTACCTAAAGATTATTCTTTAGAAGGCTTAAATGATTCTAAACAATTAAGTGAAAAAAAGAGGAATATTTTTTTTGAGTGTATTAAAAAAGATGCTATTAGTTATGGTATAGGGATAGTTCCTGCTAATGTAATTGATGAAATTAATATATATGAGGCATCAAGACTTGCTATGAATATCGCACTAGATAATTTAAGCGTAAAACCTGAATTTATTTTAACTGATGCAATGCCACTTCCAACACGGGATAATGTTTTATCAATAGTGCATGGAGATGCACTATCTTTAAGTATTGCTGCAGCAAGTGTATTAGCAAAAGTTACAAGAGATTCTTTAATGTATGAGCTTGATTTACAACATCCAGAGTATGGATTTAAGCATCATAAAGGATATCCTACAAAAATGCATCTTGAAAATATTAAAAAATATGGTATATTAGATAATTATAGATTTAGTTACCGTCCAGTTAAAGAGATAGTAGAAAGTAGGCGTCATGAAGAAGTTACAAAACTCTAAAACAATTTTAAATTTTATTCTATTATTACTAAGTTTTTTAGGTATAGAATTAATATTTCGTTTAGCAAGTGGTATAAAAGTATTTGATGTATCCATTTTAAGAGTAATTTTAGGATCTATCATTATATCTATTTTATTTACTTTTTTATTATCTTGGATTAATAAAAAAGTAAGTAAAATAATAATAGTAGTAATTACATTTATTTTTTCTATATATAGTTTTTTACAACTAGGCTTTAATAACTTTTTAGGAGTTTATATATCAGTTAATACATCAAGTCAACTTGGTGCAGTAATGGAATATATAAAAGAGTTTTTTGCATCTTTTTATCCAAAGTTTTATTTAATATTTATACCAGTTATAATACTTAGTTTGTTTTTAATTTGGATGTATAAATTTTTAAAAATTGATGGGTCTGATAAAAAATTTATTTTAAAGAAAAAAAGTGAGTATGAAAACGTTATAAGAACTTTAAAAACATGTATTGTTTTAATTGTATTTTGTTTTTTATATTATCAGACTCTTAGTGTTAACTTTATGCAAAATGAACTTCAAAGTATTAAAACAAAAGATTTATTTCATGAACCTAATGTTCCTAGTATAGTAGTTAATGAGTTTGGTGTTCTTGGGTTTGGTTTTTTAGATATAAAAAGTTTATATGTAAAAACAAATAATAGTTTAAAGTATCACTTTGATGGGGAAAAAAGTAATAATGATACTACAAGAGTATATGATGATACTTTATGGAATGAAGTAATTGAATCTGAAGAAAATGAAACTAATAAACTAATAGGACAATATTTAATTAATAATAAAATAACAGATGTAAATGAAAAAACAGGTGTTTTTGAAGGTAAAAATTTAATTATTATGATGATGGAGTCAGTTAATGATATATTTATTAATCCTGAATATTATCCTAACTTTTATAATATTTATTCTAATGGTTGGAGTTTTAAAAATAATTATTCTCCTAGAAACAGTTGTCCTACCGGAAATAATGAATTTAGTGGGTTAAGTGGTTTATATTCCATATATAACACATGTACATCAAACATTTATAAAGATAATGTCTATAGTACTGGACTTTTCAATTTGTTTAAAAATAAGGGTTATAACACGGTTAGTATGCATGACTATACTGAGGCATACTACTACAGAAATACAATTCATACTAATTTAGGAAGTTCTCACTATTATGGTGTTGAAGAATTAGGTATTCCTTATTTTAATGAATATAGAAATTGGGCTAGTGATGAAGATTTTGCAAATGCTGCAATGAACATTATGGTAAATGGTAAATCTTTAGATAATCCATTTATGATGTGGATGACTTCAGTATCTAGTCATCAGCCTTATATAGTACCAAGTGTTGAAGGTGATAAATATATTGAAATGTTTCAAAATACTGGGTATCCAATTGACTTACAAAGATATATGTCTAAACTAAAAACTTTAGATAATAGTTTAGGAATTATTTTAGAAAGTTTAAAAAATGCTGGTATATTAGACGATACTGTAATATTATTGTTTGGGGACCATTATCCTTATGGACTTTCAAATGAAACTATTAATAATGTGTTAAATTATGATTTAAGTGATTATGAAGTAGAAAAAACTCCATTTGTGATATATAATAGTGCTACTCCAAAAGAAGTTATTGATGACTATACTTCTTATATGAATATAGCACCAACAGTTGCAAATTTATTTAATTTAGATTTTGATCCAAGACTTTATATGGGAGAAGATTTATTTAATCCTGATTATAAATCTTTAGTAGTATTTGCAGATGGTTCATGGAAAAATGAATTTGCATATTATAATGCTGCTAGTGGGACAATTAAATATTTTAAAGAAGATGCTTATACAGTAGATGAAATAAAAGAAATAAATAACAATATTACATTAAAGATGCAAATGAGTACATCAATCATAAAAAATAATTATTTTTATGATTTAGATGTAAAAATAAAAGAATTAAAAATGCAAGATGAACTTCTTGCAAGTGAATAAAAAGGAGAAAAAATGAAAACAAAAAATTTAGTGATAGTAGAATCCCCTGCTAAATGTAAAACAATTGAAAACTATTTAGGACTTAACTATAAAGTTCTTTCTAGTAAGGGACATATTAGAGATTTAGCAAAATCAGGGAAATTTAGTTTAGGAGTAGATGTTGATAACGATTTCTCTGCTAATTATTCAGTAATTAAAGAAAAGAAAAAAGATGTTGCGGCACTTAAAAAAGCAATAAGTGAAGCTGATAACATATATCTTGCAACTGACCCAGACCGTGAAGGGGAAAGCATTTCATGGCATTTATTTGATGAGTTAAATATACCTGAAGATAAATATAAAAGAGTAGTGTTTAATGAAATTACAAAAGATGTTGTAAAAAATGCTATTGATAACCCTGGTAAAATAGATATGGATTTGGTTAGAAGCGGAGAAACAAGAAGAATATTAGATAGAATTATAGGTTTTAGATTAAGTCGTTTAATGCAAAATAAATCAACTGGTAAGTCAGCAGGACGTGTTCAAAGTGTTGCACTTAAATTAATAGTAGATAGAGAAAGAGAAATAGAAGCATTTATTCAAAAAGAATATTGGTCTATTGAAGCAGATTTTAATTCTTTTATTGCGATACTTGAAAAGTATCACGGAAAAGAAATTGAAATTCCAAATGAAGTTGAAGCAAATGCTATATTAGATAAACTTTCTAAGTCATTTAAAATAGAGTCTGTTACAGAAAAAGAAAAAAATAAAAGTTCTAAAGAAGTATTTAAAACAAGTACATTACAACAAGTAGCATCTAATAAACTTGGTTTTCCTGCATCAAAGACTATGAAAATTGCTCAAAAGCTATATGAAGGAATTGATCTAGGTAATGAAACCGTAGGTTTAATTACCTATATGAGAACTGATAGTGTAAGAATCTCTGATACATTTATAAAAGAGACTTTTGGATTTATTAAAGGTAAATACGGAGAAGAATATATTGGATATGTAAAAAAAGGAAAAAAGAATGATAATATGCAAGATGCTCATGAAGGAATTAGAGCAACTAGTATAAATAGAACACCAGATGCTGTTAAAGCTTATTTAACAAGTGATGAATATAAACTTTATAAACTAATATATGCAAGATGTTTAGCATCTCTTATGCATGATGCTAAAACTCTTGCAACTACTATTATTTTAGAAAATAATGGGTATACATTTAAAGCTAACGGAAGTGTTTTAACTTTTGATGGTTATTTAAAAGTTTATGGAGAGTATGAAGACTCCGATGATGTATTATTACCTAATTTAAAAGATTATAAATCAGATGTTTTAACAAGTGATGCTATAAATAAGATTCAACACTTTACTAAACCTGCTCCAAGATTTACTGAAAGTAGTTTAATAAAAGAACTTGAGAGTTTAGGAATAGGTAGACCAAGTACTTATGCAAATATCTTACAAACAATAAAAGATAGATGTTATGTAGTACTTAATGATAAGAAGTTTCAACCTACCGAAATGGGAATTGAAACTACTGATAAACTTCAAGAATATTTTTCAGGAATTGTAAATGTGGAATATACAGCTAAAATGGAACAAGATCTAGATGATATTGCCCTTGCAAAAAAAGATAATATAAAAATATTAAAAGATTTCTATAGTGAGTTTGAGCCACTTGTTGAAAAAGCTTTTGCTGAGATGGAGAAAAAAGCACCAACTGAAACTGGAGAAGTATGTCCTGAGTGTGGTGGGGCTTTAGTTATTAGAAAAAGTAGATATGGTGAATTTACAGCTTGTGGAAATTTTCCAAAATGTAAGTATGTAAAAAAAGAACCAAAAGAGAAAAAAGAAGAAAAAGTTATTTGTGATTGTCCAAAATGTGGTGGTAAAATAGTTGAAAAAGTAAGCATAAAAAGAAAAAAGACTTTTTATGCATGTAATAATTATCCAAAGTGCAATTATGCACTTTGGTATAAACCAACTGGTGAAATATGTCCAACATGTAAAGAATTATTAGTTGAAAAAAATAATGAAGTTATATGTGTAAATTGTAATAAAGATTAATTTTAGATGGGAGTATTTGGTAAAATGGAAGAAAAATATATAACTATTGAACAAATTATTGCAGGTGCTATTATTACTTTTGGAAATATTTCCAAAAGTAAGCTTGATTTTATTTTAAAAAGTTTTGATTTATATATGAAAGGATTTGTAATAGCAACAGATGTATCAAGATTAAGTAAATATCTTATTTATGAAGATGAAGTTATTAAAATAAAAGATGATTATTGTTATAATTCTTCTTTTTATGAATATTTAAATGTTTTAGCTGGAGATGATATACTTAATTTTTTTAGCTTTTTAACTAAAAAAGGTTGTGTAAATTGTTATAATCAAGATTGTTTACTTACAAAGGATGAGAGAAATCTTTTAAATAATTTTAATTATTTAGTA
>JAVXUB010000029.1:3506-6185 GCA_036642315.1 Bacilli bacterium | reverse complement strand
AGCAATTAACCTTTTAAAACTAATTTCCATATTAATCGTTTTCTTTTCCAAAAATAGTTAATAAATGTAAAAATATATTAATAAAATCTAAATATAATTCAAGTGCACCATAAATAGCTAAATTATCTTGTGGTATATTTGTGTCTTCTAACCTTTTAATCTTTTGTACATCATATGCAGTAATACCTATAAAAAGTAAAATACAAATTATAGATGAATAAAGCATAACAGTATCACTTTGTAAAAATATATTAATTATAGTAACTATTATTACGGCAATTAAACCAAATAAACAATAAGTACCAATTTTCTTCAAATCAATTTTTGTAAAATAACCTATTAAAGAAAGAATTAAAAATAAAATTGCAGTTATTAAAAATATAAATATTGTGGAAGTCATTTTATAAAAAACAAATATAGAACCAAATGTTAATCCACTTATAAAAGAATATAATAAAAACCAAAATTTTGCCGTAGCAGGCTTTATTTTTAAAACTCTAAAAGATAGATAAATAACTATTAATAATTCAATAACACCAAACACTAAATACCATGCACTATTATAAACAGAAGCAATGATTACATCATTATTTGCAACTATTAAACCTGTACTAAACGTAATTAATAAACCTATAAACATCCATAAAAATACTTTTCCCATTAATTTATTATTCATAAATATCCTCCTTAAACATTAAATCTAAAATAACATATGTCACCATCTTGAATTATATACTCTTTACCTTCTATTTGCAACTTACCAGCTTCTTTAACTTTTAACTCAGTTCCATACTTTTCTAAATCAGTAAATCTTGTTACTTCAACACGAATAAAACCTCTTTCAAAATCTTTATGTATTATACCAGCACAAACAGGAGCTTTTGATCCTTTTTTAAAAGTCCATGCTCTAACCTCATCAGTTCCACTAGTAAAAAAAGTAGCAAGTCCTAGTAAATCATAAGTAGCAAAAATAAGTTTATCTAATCCACTATTAGTTATTCCACAAGACTCTAAAAAATTTATTCTTTCTTCATCTTCTAACCCAGCCAAATCTTCTTCTAATTTAGCACACATAACTATAACTCCAGCATTTTCTTTTTCTGCTTGTTCTTTAACTTTTAAAGTATAATCATTATCACCTACTACAATAGTTTCTTCATCTACATTAGTTACATATATAATAGGTTTTAAAGTTAAAAAATTAAAGTTTTTAATAAATATTAATTCTTCTTTATCAAATTCTACTAATCTAAGAGCTTTATTATTTAACAAATTCATTTCTATTTTTCTTAATACATTAAGTTCAAAGATAGCACTTTTTTCTTTAGTAGTTTCTGCTTTTTTCTCTATTTTTCCAATTCTATTTTGAACTATTTCTAAATCTGCTAAAATAAGTTCTACATTAATTATATCCATATCTCTTAAAGGATCAGTTAATCCTGCTACATGAGTTATAAATTCATTATCAAAGCATCTTATTACTTCTACAATTGCATCTACTTCTCTAATATGAGATAAAAATTTATTCCCTAAACCTTCTCCTTGTGAAGCACCTTTTACTAAACCAGCTATATCAGTAAATTCAAAAGTTGTTGGTACAATACTCTTTGGATTATATAGTTTAACTAAATAATCAATTCTAGAGTCTGGCACTAACACTACTCCTACATTTGGTTCAATTGTCGCAAAAGGATAATTTGCAGCTAATATATTTTGTTTTGTTATTGCATTAAACAATGTAGATTTTCCTACATTAGGTAATCCAACAATTCCTGCTTTCAGTCCCATTAATTACACCCCCTAAAGTGATACACCAGCACCGATTCCAAGTGGTAGCCCTATTAGATACCAAATGATAATAAGTCCTAAGAGTACGAGTCCTACTATTAATGAATAAGGTAATTGATAAATAAATGCTTTTGATAATTTAAAATTATTTCCTTCTTGACTATATTTTTCTAAATAAGCAAGATAAACAACGAAGTAAGCAAATATAGGAGTTAATCCCATCGTAACTGATTCTCCAAAACGAAATGCTACTTGAGCAAATTCAGGACTTACTCCAACATTCATAAGTACTGGTACAGCAGACGTTGCTATAATAGTCCATTTTGTAATTGAGTTAGGTAAGAATAATGTTGCAATAATACCTACAAAGAATAAAAGTATTAAAAGTGGTAAGCCACTAAAACTGGACGACCCAATTAAGTTAGTAAGTCCTACAGTAATAACACTTCCTATATTAGTTTGTTTAAAAATACTAATAAATGTAGCAGATGCAAATATCATTACTAATATTTTCCCAATTCCATTTAAAGAATGACTTAAAGAATCAATAAATTCTTTATTATTATTAATAGTCTTAGCACCAATTCCATAACATAATCCTAAAATTATAAATAAAACAGCAACTATAAATACAAATCCATTAGTAAAAAATGAATTAAAACTAAATAGTTTATCAATATATAAGTGTTGACTATAATCTAGTAAATTACCAGAAAAAGGAAGTCCAGGAATTATATTATAAATAAACATAATTAAATAAATAAAACTAGCAAATCCTGCAAATAAAAGACCACGCATCTTTTTCTTAGTTAAAATTAAATCTTCTTCAAGTGTTTCTTCACCAAATTCATACTTAGGTAATTTCTTTGCAATAACGTTTTCACTTATATT
>JAVXUB010000029.1:0-3406 GCA_036642315.1 Bacilli bacterium | reverse complement strand
GTAGTTTTTTGAGCTTTTTTAGTTAAAAGTGTAATAACAGTTTTTAAAAATCCAGACTTCTCCATTATACCAATCCCAAATAATATAATAATTAAATGAGATAATACAGCATAATTTGCAAAGTTTGACACCGTTGATGTAAATATATATTTTAATCCTCTTAAACTAAATAAAGAGTTAACAGCCTCAGTTGTAGTTTGATATTCATGTGTCACTAAAGACATTTGATTATATGTAGCTTGTACATTAAACCAAGATAAAACCCCACTAATAACAATTGTTACTAACGATAATATTAATAATAACATCACGGGATGTAAACTAATTTTTTCCTTAATTTTCAGTTTTTTCATGATTCATCACCTTTTTTAACTTACGCATAAAAACTAATCTATCCATCATTATTTCTCTACCACAATTATTACATTTAATTTTAACATCAACGCCATTTCTTGTAATAGTCCATAAATTACTTTTACATGCATGAGGTTTTTTCATAATTACTTCATCATTTAAGTTAAAATCATTATTCATTGTTAATCTTCCTCAATCTTTATATTTAATTTTTCTAAAATTCTTTCTAAATCTTCTTCATCACTAAAATATATTTCAATTTTATTTTTACTAATTCTTACTTTAGTACTTAGTTTATCACATACAATATTTTCAAACATTCTATAATTTGTTTCAACTACTTGTTTTTGTTTTTTAGGCATTGTATCAATACTAGCCATTCTCTCTATGTCTCTTACACTTAATTCTTCATTAACAATTTGTTTTGCTAAATCAATTACTTTTTCATCATCATCAATTTTACTTAGTACTCTTGCATGAGACATTGAAATAGATTTTCTCTCTACCATTTTTTTAACTTCATCAGGTAATTTAAGTAAACCTAAAATATTAGTTACATAACTTCTACTTTTACCAAATTTATTAGCAAATTCTTCTTGAGTATATCCTCTTAACTTTATAATATTACTAAAAGAAGTAGCTTCTTCCATCGGATTCAAATCTTCTCTTTGAATATTTTCAATTAAAGCAATTTCCATCATTTCTTGATCATTAAAATCTTTAATAATAGCAGGTATTACTTTTAAACCAGCAATCTTAGCTGCTTTAGTTCTTCTTTCACCAGCAATTAATTCATAACCTTTAATGCTTTTTTTAACTATTATTGGTTGAACTACACCATATTCCTTAATAGATTTTGCAAGTTCATTAAGAGATTCTATATCAAAAGTTTTTCTTGGTTGATAAGGATTACTTCTAATTTCATCTATATCAATTTCTAATACATCTTTTTGATGTTCTTCAACTAAATTTTGTTCAAAATTATCAAAATCTATTACAGAGTTTGAAAATAATTGTTCTAAACCTTTACCTAAAGCTTTTTTCTTAGTCTCCATTTCTACTCACCACCTCTTTTGCTAAATTAGCATATGCTTCAGTCGCTCTACTAGTTGGATCATATTCATTTATAGGTTTACCATGACTTGGTGCTTCTACTAGTCTAACTAGCCTAGGAATAAGCGTATTAAATACTTTATCTTTAAAATACTTTCTTATTTCTTCAATAACTTCTAAACCAATATTAGTTCTTCCATCAAGCATAGTAAGAAGTACTCCTTCAATTCTTAAATTAGGATTCATACTTGATTGAACTAAAATAATTGAATTTAATAATTGAGTAATTCCATCAAGTGCAAAAAATTCACATTGAACCGGAATAATAACTGAATCACTTGCAACAAGTGCATTCATTGTACCAAGTCCTAAAGATGGTTGACAATCAATTATCATATAATCATAATTATCTCTTACTTCATCAAGTCTTTCTTTTAATTGATTATTTTGTTTAAATTCTTTATCTTCTAACATCTTTTTAACAAATTCAACATCAATTCCAGCTAAATTTATTGTTGCTGGAATAATACTTAAATTTTGAAATTTAGTTTTTTTTATAGCTTTCTTAACTTCACACTTTCCAGTAACTAGTTCATATATATCATGATTAAAATCATTAGAATTAAATCCTAGTCCAGTTGTAGTATTACTTTGTGGATCCATATCAATAAGAAGAACCCTTTTACCCATTTTTCCTAAAGCCGCAGCTAGATTTATACTAGTTGTAGTTTTACCTACTCCGCCTTTTTGATTAACAAGTGATATGATTTTAGCCATAACAAGCACCTCTTCTAAATATCTTTCGCTACTTAATATTTTAACATACATTTTGTTATAAATGAATTACTTTTGACTAAAATCATAAACAACTTTTTCATTATATAAAAAAAGACCTTTTTACAAGCCTTTTATATATTCTTGATAAGTAACTTTACTAACAAGTTCCATATCACTAAACTTATTATCACCTAAATATTTAATCCTATATTCACCACTTACTACAGTATCATTCTTAATATTATATTTATTCATTAATTCATTTGTTAATGGTAAACTAACACCAAAGTTATCAACTGAATTATTATCATTAATATTTCTTTTACTAAAAATTATATTATCTGCTACAACAGAAGTTCCATTAAATATTATTTCATCTCCAGTAAATTTTACATCATGTTCTCTAGTATAAAGAGAAAAACTTAAAATATCAGTCTCCCAACTATTTATTTTTTTAATTACATTACCAGTCATATCAATAAATGTCAGCGAAGAACCTGCCTCAGCACTGTCTCCGCCTTTATTAATAACAGCAATGATATCCCCTACAGAATAAATACTATTTATAGAAAACATAGGAGTAGTGCTAAAAACTACTTTATCATTTATTTTTAAAATTTCTTCACCGTTACTATTATTTTCATATTTAAGTACATATTCTTTTTTATTTATAGTAATTTTCTCAGTATCTCCAGAATTTAATAATATCTTTTTTGATTCAATTTTTGTCTTTTTTACAGGTATTTCAACTGGGGTACTAGCTACTTTCCTATCTTTCATAAAATAATATGTTACTCCAAATGTAACAAATGATGCTAAAGCAGCAACAAATATAATAAACCAAACTAATTTTTTATTATTCATAAAACACAACTCCTTTCAATTAACAAAAGTATAAAATAAAATTTTCAAATTAATTATAATTGTTAGCTTTTTGATATTCTGTTAAAAAATCCTTATAAGTAATTTTATCAACTACTTCTATTTCACTAAATTTATTATTTCCTAAATACTTAATTTTAAAAGTACCACCTGCAACACTATCATCATTAACATTATACTTTTTCATTATTTCTTTAGATAATGGTAACTCAGCCTCAATAAACTCTTCTTTATTATTTTCTCCAATTGTTTTTAAATAAACATTAGGGCCTATTTCCATATAAGTATGACAATTAAATATAATTTCGTTATCCTTATAAATAATATCCTTTGTATCATT
>JAVXUB010000028.1:0-6398 GCA_036642315.1 Bacilli bacterium | reverse complement strand
GCTGTTGTTGGTGCAGGATATTTACTTTATAAAAATTGGGAAACAATCAAAGAAAAAGCATATAGCTTATGGGAAGCAATGGACAATAATCCATTTGGTAGAGCAGCAAAATTTATAATTCAGTATTTAACTCCTATTGGCCAATTAACAACAGGTATAAAAAAGCTATATGAATGGTATAAAAAATTTAAAGGTGAAGGAGATCTAGAGAAAGAAGCTCAAATAACTGGTGTTGTTGATTCTCCAGATTTAACTCCAAAACCTGATGGAAGCCATAGAAATGGACTTACCTCTGTTCCTTTTGATGGTTACGTGGCTGAACTTCACAAAGGAGAAAGAGTTCTAACTGCTGAAGAAAGTAAAGCTTATAATAGTACTATTAACAATAATACTATTAATACATCTAAAATCAACAATATTAATCAAAAGCCACAAAGTAATAAGATTACTATTCAAATTGATAAAATCATTGAAAATATAAGTGTAAAAGATTCTAGTGAATTAGATTATAAATCAATTGCTTCTAAAGTAGTTGAACATATAATTCCTAAATTAGAAATTGCCTTAGCAGAAGTATAGGAGGTGCATATGAATCCATATTTTCAAATAGGAATATCAAATATTAGAGAAATTTATAAAAAAAAATTATTACAAAATCCACTTGTTAAAGGTTTAGTTGATACAGTTGAAGGTATGGATTCAGTTGTTTCTCAGCTTTTTCCATCTTCTAGAATTAGGTTTTTAAATACAGATATATTTATAAAAAAAGGTAAATTATATGCTGATGGAGTAGTGTTAATCCATTTTCCTATTGTTCCAACAGAAATCTCTGTTTCTGGTGATGGAAATTCTGAAGAAGTAAATACTCCTATGGGATTAGTAACTTTTTTAGATAAACATGGACTTCAAGAAATTTCATGGAGTTCATTCTTTCCAGCTGATTATGTTAGTTTTTCAAAAAATCAAGGAATATCAGAATGGGAAGCTGTTTCAATTATTGAAAATTTAAGAAAAACTGAAGAACCAGTTGATTTAATAATAACAGGAACAGAAATAAATTTAACTGTATCAATAACAAATTTTACCTATACTCAATCTGCGAACGGTAATATTGAGTATAATCTAAGTTTTAAAGAGTTTATATACCCTAAAGAAATCCCACTAAAAGAGGATAGCAATAGTACTTATTATAAACCACAACAAACACAAGAGAAGAAAATAGGGGTTAAATATTCCAATAAAGATGGAAAACCTCAATTTAGTGAATATAAGAGTATTTATAATGAAGATTTTTTGCCTAACGAATAATAAAAGATATGAAATAACATCTATTGTTAAAGATGGCTTCTCTTGGTCAAAATCAATAGATGAATTTTCACAAAAATTAGAATTTGAAGTTATTGATAAAAAAGTTCCTGGGTATCCAATAAATCCAGTTGAAGAAGGAAGTGTTATTCAAATCTATAATGATGATCTTTTAGAATTTGATGGAATCGTTTTATCAAATGTTGATGATTCTTATAGTGTTGTTGATTTTGCTTTTTATTTTAGTAAAAATGAAGAGATCTATCAGTTTAATGAAGTAGCTGCAAATATTTGTGTTGAGGAAGTTATTAAATCTTTAGAAGGTCCTGTTGGAGAAATTGATGCGTCTGATATCTTAATAGACAAAATATATTTTGAAGAAAGTGCTGGTTCTGTTATATCTAAAATTATTGAGGAAATTCAAGTAAAGAGTGGAGAAGAATTTTATTTTTATTATAGAAAAGGACAATTTCATTTTAAAAAATATCCTACTGAAGTAAAAAACTTTGAATTTAATTATTATAACAAAAATTATAATTTAAATTCTTTTGTAAAAAGTATATCTAAATCATCAAGCATTGAAAATATGTATAACTCTGTAAAAGTAGTTATAAAAAATAATAAAGAAGATTATTATACAGAAACTTATTCCGACGGTCGGAATATTAAAAAATATGGAATTATGCAAAAAATAATAACTGTTGAAGCTGAAAAAAGTGAAGATAGTAAGCCTGTTGGAGAAAACTTTTTAAAAGCAAATTCAAAAGTAACAAAATCTTTATCACTTACAATTCCTTATGTTAAGGACATTTGGGATGGAGATATTTTAAAAATATCTAATGAAGAGTATGAAGTTGATGGATTTTTTAGAGTAATTAGCTTTACAAAAACAATGAAAGAAATAGGATTGGAGTTGATAGAACTTGAATGAATATAGAAATTTTGCAAAACTTATTAAATATTCTCCAAAAAATAAATGGGCTGGAGTTGTTTTAGGAACAGTTGAAGTTGCTCCTCCAGATTTACAAGTTAGAGTAAATCCCAAATTACTTCTTAAAAAGCATCAAATTTGTATAGCAAAAGAAAAAGTAATAGGTTACACTAGAAAATTTAACATTAAAGGTAAAATAAAAGAGTTTACTTTAGAAAATGCAACTATTGAAACAACTTCTTCAAATACTGAAGCTGGTCCAGGTCCTCATAAACATGAGCATGGAATAGTTGAGGGAACTATAACAGGACAAGCTGGAACATTTGAATTTGATGGAACTTTAAAATGGACTGATGAACTTAAAGTTGGAGAACAAGTTATATTGATACCAACTAATCAAAACTCTATTTTCTTTTTACTAGATACAAGCTTTTACTATTAAGGAGGTGGGGTGATGTTTCCAGAAATATTAAATGTTGTATTAGACGTTTATAAATGTGAAGAAACTACATCTAAAAAAAATATTGATAATCTAATAGATATCGAATGGAATTTTGATGAAAATAAAACAGTTATTAAAAATGGTGTTCCTTGTGATTTGATAGATAAAAGAGAGATTGTAAAACAATGGATAAAAAAATGTTTTATGACTTCTAAAAATACTTATCAAACTTATATAGTTAATGAAAGTACTCTTCCTTTTGGAATCCCTTTAAAAAACTATATCGGTAAAAATATAAAAATGAATTTAATTATCTCTGAAATGAAAAAAGAGATTAAAGAAATGATGCTAAAGTTTCCATATATAGCAGAAGTTAGAGATGTTGTTGTTATTCAAATAAAAGATAAACTTTTTATATTTTATACAGTTATAACAACTGATAACCAACAATTAATAGGTGATGATTTATTATGAAAAATATTATAAGTAGAATGGTGGCCAATATCTCTAAATATTTTAGTACTGAAGAGGGAACTTATACAAAAGATATTGTAATAAATCCAATAGCAATAGAACTAAAAAATACTTCTGAAAAAGTTGCTGAAACAATGAGTAAAAGATTTAGTGGTGATGCAACTGGTAATGACTTAGATATTATTTGCCAAGATGATGGAATTTATAGAATACCTGCTATTAAAGCAACTGGAAAAGCTAAAGTTAGTGGGTTAAATGGATATTTTGTTAGAAAAGGCATGAAATTAGTTAGGAAAGATAGTGTTACATACACAATTCTTGAAGATAAAGAAATAGTTAATATTTCAACAGTAGTTAATATTGAATGTGATGTTCCTGGAACAAATGGAAACTGCTCTATTGGTGACATAACAAAATTTAGTATGAACTATCCTGGGTTAAATCATGTTATCAATGAAGAACCTATTGTAAATGGAAAAGATGAAGAAACTGATGAAGAATTACATCAAAGAAGAAATCAACAAATTTCTTCACCCGCTACAAGTTGGAATCAACACTGGTTTAAAAATGAAGCTTTAAAAATTCCGACGGTCGAAATTGCAAATTGTATTCCACGACCTACTGGAGCTGGAACAGTAAAGTTAATTATTGGAACAAATGATTACGAACCTTCAACTTCAGAAGATTGTCAAAAAGTTCTATCTCATTTAGAAGAACAATTTTTAAATGATATTACAATTATAGTTGTTCCATTAAAAAAGAAAAAATTAAATATTTCAATTGAAGCTATTCTTAGTTCTGACTTTGATTCTGATTCAGCTAAAAATTTAATAATTGAAAATTTAAATGAATATTTCAAAGCAGCTCTTTTTAAGAGTAGAACTCTATATTATTCTTATATTTTGGAAGTATTAACACATTGTAAAGCTATTAATACTGTTAAAAATGTAACTATTAATAATGCTAAAGAGAACATCGTTGTAAATGATGATGAATTAGCTTATATTGATTCAACAAGTATAAATTTAAATTAAGGAGGAAATTATGCCTTTAACAAACTATGAGGCCAATAAGTATATAAATGACAGACTAACAAATGGAAAATTTGTAGGACTTTTAAAAAGTGATCCTGGTTTTAATGGAGATATTTCCTCTGAAGTTTCAGCAACAGAGTACAGAAGACAGGCAATAACTTTTCTAGCTGGAGCAGAAGGAAGAACTCACAATAGAGATGAAATTTCTTTTCCTATCGCTTCTAGCAACTGGGGAACTATTAAATTTATTGGTATTTTTGATGCTGCAACTGGGGGAAATTTAATATCTTATTCTAAGTTAAATTATGAAAGAGAAATTAGATCTGCAGATAGATACATTATTCCAGAAGGTTATAATATCTTTGAGGTTAGATAATGTTTCTAAAAAAATATGTTTTAGAAAATGAAGAATATAATGCTCTTGATTTAATAAATCATGTTACTGCAGAGTATTCTTTCAATTGGGGGTATCTTGATAATATTAGTAATACTGCTAATCAAAAAATTTATGATTATAGCGAATCTGTTTTACAAAAAATAAATTTTAATAATATTGTTTTGGATGTAGTTGTATCTAAAGCTTATCTTCAGAAACTTTTATCTTATATTCCTGAATATGCAAGAAAAGATGAATATATAAATGTTATATACAAAGCTTATGAAGAGGAACTTTTGAATCTTGATTATGAAATTCAGAAATTAGAAAAAGATTTAAATATTTCTACCGCTATAAGTACTTTAAATTATTTAGAAGATGAATACAGAGTATTTAATAATATAAATTTAGGAATAATTTTTAGAAGGAACACAATAATCGCCAAAAGAATTGCTAAAAATTTAAATACGAATAAGGACTCTATAATAAGATATTCAAATCTATTTTTATTAGGAGATCCAAAAAGTATTGAAAATAAAAAAAATGAATTTAAGCTAGTTATACATTATGATTCAATAAATAATTCTGAATACTTAGAAAGATTTAAAGACTTTATAGAAGAGATTATACCAGCTTATTATGTTTTAGAAATAAATACAGGAGGAGAACTATGGCAAACCAACAAATAGATAATATTGAAGATATAAATGAAGCCATAAATCCAATTACACCACCAATTAATGGACAAGAAGGATTAGAGATGCTTGGCCATAACAGAAATCAATCTGTTATCTTATCAAGATTCTCAAGATCTTTCTTTAAAATTTATTTACATCTAATTGCTTTATATTCATCTATTAAAACTTTAAATTCTGGAAAAGAAGATAAATTTCCTAAAAATAGTGGGTTTAATAGAGAGAAAACAGATTTAGTAGAAAATGATACAAATAAGGTATTTACAGCTAAAGGTGCATTTGATTTAAAAACTTATTTAGTAACCAATTACACAACTTTGATGAATAATATTAGAGATACTTTAACTAATTCTATAAATACAAAACTTCCACATGGTGGTTATAGTGAAAGTGGACAGCAATTAAAAAATGAAATAGATGCCATAAATGATAATAGATTTAAAATAATAGCTAAATCAATAGGAAATACATCAACAAATACAGATTTAAATACTATTGTTGATAATGGATTTTATGTATCAGATACTGCAAATAATAAGTTTACAAATAATCCATCAGGAATAAATGCCTTTGAATTAACAGTTACAGGACTTACACAAGGAAATAAAATAGGATATAAAACACAATTATTAAAAGGTAATAATAAATATTATGTGAGAACAAATACTCATTGGAGTGATAGCAGTTGGACACCATGGCAACAACTTGCATTTGATGATGAAGTTTATAAAAGAAATGTTTATTTACCTAATGGTCTTCCAACTGCAGAATCTATATTAAATTTAGAGCCTGGAATTTATAATGTTGCAGCAACTCCGATATTTGAACTTCCAACTGGTTATTATACTGTTCAAAGATTAAATAGTAAAAATGAGAGTGGAGATAATACTGTTATTGTATATAAAGCAGGTTCTGGAGAGAAATTTTATATAACAAGTTTCAACAGTAATAGATGGACTGGTTGGAAAGAATTTAATCATTGTCCATATAATGTAGGCGATTTTTATTTGACAAGCAATACTAGAAATCCTTCTCTTATATGGCATGGTACATCTTGGGAATTAATTGAAGGTAGAATGTTAATAGGTGCTAAGTCTGGCCAATTTAATTTAGGTACAACAGGTGGAAATCAAAATATAAA
>JAVXUB010000027.1:0-6565 GCA_036642315.1 Bacilli bacterium | reverse complement strand
ATATTTGACCTTCTTTAACTTTTCTTGAATCAATAACGTATTTCATAAATCCTCCGATATAATTATATTATATCATTTGGTTTAAATTTACAATAGAACTTATAAATGATATAATTTAAAAAGAGTGGAGGGTTAAGATGGAAAAAATTATATTAACCGGAGATAGACCAACTGGAAGGCTACATTTAGGGCATTATGTTGGATCTTTAAAGAAAAGAGTAGAATTACAAAATAGTGGAGAATTTGATAGACTTTACATAATGATTGCGGATGCACAAGCCTTGACAGATAATTTTGATAACCCTGAAAAAGTCAGGAATAATGTGATTGAAGTAGCACTTGATTATTTAGCATGCGGAATAGATCCTTTAAAAACTACTATATTTATTCAATCAACTGTAAAGGCCTTAACTGAATTGACATTTTACTATACAAATTTAGTAACTTTAAGTCGTCTAGAAAGAAACCCTACAGTAAAAAGTGAACTTAAGTTACGTGGTTTTGAAAACAGTATTCCTGTTGGATTTTTGAATTATCCAATTAGTCAAGCCGCTGACATAACAGCGTTTAATGCAAACGTTGTTCCAGTAGGAATCGACCAACTTCCAATGCTTGAACAAACTAAAGAAATAGTAAAAAGTTTTAATAGAGTTTATGGTGATACTTTAGTAGAACCAGTAGCATTAATTCCAGAAACTGATGCAACATGTAGATTACCAGGACTTGATGGTAAAGCTAAAATGAGTAAATCATTAGGAAACTGTATTTATTTATCAGATGATGAAGAAACTATTAAGAAAAAAGTAATGAGTATGTATACAGACCCTGATCATATTAATATTACTGATAAAGGTAAAATAGAAGGTAACATTGTATTTACATATCTTGATGTATTTTCAAAAGAAGAAGACTTTTTAAAATATTTACCAGAGTATAAAAACCTAGATGAACTTAAAAGTCATTATCAAAATGGTGGTTTAGGAGACGTAACAATTAAGAAGTTTCTTAACAATGTTTTACAAGATTTACTTAAACCTATTAGAGAAAAAAGACTTATTTTAAGTAAAGATATTAATTATATTTATAATGTTTTAGAAAGTGGTAGTAAAAAAGCAAATGAATATGCTGATGTTACTTTAGGAAAAGTAAGAAAAGCAATGAAAATTAATTATTTTGAAGATGATGAATTTTTAAAAGAAATGATTGAAAAATATAAATAATTAATAGATAATATTTAAGAATAAAGGTGGGGAAATAATGGCTAACTTTGGTAAACAATTTGCACCCAATATGGATGCATGTAGAAGTGATAGAAAAGCAACGTTTACAGGATTAAACTATCGTATTACAGTTTTAAGTGAAAGATTAGTTCGCTTAGAATTTAACAAAGATGGTCATTTTTCTGATGAACCAACATTACTTGCAAAAAATAGAAACTTTCCTGTTCCAATTTTTAAAGTAGAACAAGATGAAAGATATTTAGTTATAACTACTAAATATTTTATGTTACAATATATTAAAAATAGACCTTTTGAAGGACCAAAATTTGCACCTGATTCTAACTTAAAAGTAAAATTATTAAATAGTGATAAGTTATGGTATTATGGACATCCTGAGGCACGTAACTTTTTAGCAGATGCCTTTAGTCTTGATAATTTTAAAGAAAAAGTTGATTTACAAAAAGGTTTATATTCAACTGATGGTTTTGCATCAATTGATGACTCAAAAACTTTGATAATAAATGAAAGAGGTTTTGCAGTAGAAGACCGTGATGATAAAGTAGATATATATTTGTTTATGTATAAAAGAGACTTTGGACTTTGTTTAAAAGATTATTTTACATTAACTACTTATCCATCACTAATCCCTAGATATGCTTTAGGTATCTGGTGGAATAGAGACAGAATTTATTCATTTAATGACACTAAAGAAATAGTAAAAACTTTTAATAAATATCAAATACCATTATCAGTTTTATTATTAAGTGAATTTTGGCATATAAAAGATCCTAAAAATTATAATTTATATAAAACTGGATTTACATTTAATGAAGGTTTATTTCCAGACCCTAATGAATTTGTAAAATATATGCATGAAAGAGGAGTAAAAATTGGTTTAAATATTGATCCAACTGAAGGTATTCGTAAAGAAGAAGAAAGCTATACAATATTTCATCAAGAGTTACACTTAAAAGAAAACGAAAACATTCCATTTAATGTTTTAGATAAAATGTTTGTTATGTTATATATTGAAAAATTAATAGATCCACTTATTAAGTTAGACATAGATGTTTTTTGGTTAGATTACAAAGAAAACTTAAAATCTTTACAAGCACTTAATTATTATTATAAAGAAAATTATAAGGATAATGTTGAAAAAAGACCTTTAGTATTAACTAGAGACCCTTTAATTGCTCCACATAATTATTCAGTTCTTTATTCAGGAGAAACAATTGTAAGTTGGGATACTTTAAAGTTTTTACCATTTTATAATGCATTATCAAGTAATAAAGGTATTACTTGGTGGAGTCATGATGTTGGTGGATTTAAAGATGGTATTGAAGATAGTGAACTTTATTTAAGATATGTTCAATTTTCTACCTTTAGTCCAATATTTAGATTTAGTGCTAAAAGAGGAGTTTATTATAAAAGAGAACCATGGTTATGGGATATAAAAACATTTACTATAGCTCGTGAATATTGTTGGTTAAGGCAAAGATTAATTCCATATATTTATACAGAAGGATATAATTATTCTAAAAATGGAATGCCACTTATTCAACCACTTTATTACACATATCCTGAAACTTTTGATGAACCACTTTACAAAAATGAATATTATTTTGGCCGCGAATTATTTGTCTCCCCTATAACTAAACCGATGGACCCAGTCATGAATAGAAGTGTTCAAAGGGTATTTTTACCAAAAGGTGTATGGTATGATTTTAAAACTGGAAAGAAATTTATTGGTAATAAAAGATATGTAGTATTCTATAAAGATGAAGATTATCCTTTATTTGCAGAAGCAGGAGCAATAATTCCTCTTGCAAACTTACTAGATAATAAAAATGATACAAATGTTCCAAAAAGTATGGAAATAAATGTTTTTCCAGGTAAAAGTAATGTTTATAAATTATATGAAGATGATGGATTTTCAAAACTATATGAACAAGGATTCTATATTGTAACTGCAATTGATTATAATTATTTAAAGAACAATTACACTTTGATAATCCATCCAGTTGAAGGTAAAACTGAAATAATACCTAAATTAAGAGATTATAAAATCCGTTTTAGAAATACAAGAAAAGCTAACAATGTTGAAATTTATGTAAATGGTGATATAGCAAAAAATAAAATGGATAGTTATGAAGATGAAAATGACTTTGTTGTAGAAGTATATGATGTAGATACAACAAAACAAATAACAATAAATTGTCAAGGAAAAGACATAGAAATAGATGCAGTTCATATATTTAATGAAGATATTAATTCAATTATAGGAGACTTAAAAATAACTACTTCTTTAAAAGAACAAATCGCAAGTATCATGTTTAGTGATGAAGAAGTTAAAAGAAAAAGGATTCTTATTAAGAAATTAAAAGGTCTAGATAAAAGATTTATTAAAATGTTTATGAAATTACTTGAATTTATTGCAGAAATCTAATATAATCATATTTAAGCAGATGAAAAAAGAGCAGTAAGTTAAAATGAATTAAAGAGAGTTCTTGGAAGGTGTAAAAGAATATTCTAATTAACTGAACTTACTTTTGGATGTAATGGGGTAATTCCCTTAAAGATAAAGAGAATAAAATAAGGTGGTACCACGAAGTAATTCGTCCTTTGGTAACATCTTTTTATTTTGGGAGAAACATATGGATAATTTAAAAGTAACATTAATTTTAGGAGTAATAGTTTTTATTGTAGTTTTTTTAGTAGATTACTTCCTCATTCTGAAAAGAAAAGTAAAAAAGATTACTAAACCAAAAGAAAAAGAAAAGTTTAAAATAATTTCTATTATGGAAATAGAGTATTTAATAAATAAATTTGCTCTTGATAAAAAGAAATTAAATATTAATTATTGTATAGTATGTATTGCTTTACTTAATGCTTTAATAATTTCTTTTGTATCAAGTGTAATTATGTTAATACCTTGGGCACTTCCTTGGCAATTGCTCGTAGGCTTTACATTATTATTTATATTAATTTACGCTATATATGAACTATTTGGTAGACATTTAGTTAAAAAAGGATGGAGAAAATAAAATGGAATTTACAAAAATCGAAAAAAAATGGCAAAATATTTGGCAACAAGGCAAATATTTTGAAGCTAGTAATAATAGTAAAAAGGAAAAATATTATCTTTTAGTAGAGTTTCCTTACCCAAGTGGTTCAGGTTTACATGTGGGTCACGTCAGAAGTTATTCTGCACTTGATGCTATGGCTCGTTTAAAAAGATTACAAGGCTTTAATGTTCTTTTTCCAATGGGTTGGGATGCTTTTGGTGCTCCTGCTGAACAATATGCAATAAAAAATCATATTTATCCTGCAGATGCAGTAAAAGAAAACATTATAACTTTTAAAGGACAAATAGAGTCTTTAGGTTTATCTTTTGATTGGTCAAGAGAGTTTTCAACAACAGACCCAGAATATTACAAATGGACTCAATGGCAATTTTTATTATTTTATAAACATAATATGGCTTACAAAGCTGAAAAAGAAATAAACTGGTGTCCAGTATGTAAAAGTGGACTTTCAAATGAAGATTCATCAGGTGGAGTATGTGAAAGATGTGGTTCCCCTGTTACAAAGAAAAATAAATCACAATGGATACTAAAAATGAGTGACTACTCAGAAAAACTATTAAAAGGACTTGATGACACTGATTTTGAAGAAAAAATTAAAACAGCTCAAGTAAACTGGATAGGAAAAAGCATTGGAGCAGAAGTAGAATTTAATTTAAAAGATACTGAAGACTCATTAAAAGTTTTTACTACAAGATGTGATACTTTATTTGGAGTAACTTTTATGGTGTTATCACCTGAACATAGTTTTCTTGAAAAATATAAAGATAAAATAAAAAATTATGATGAAGTAATTACCTACCAAGCCGTAGCAAAAGAAAAATCTACAATTGAAAGAACTGATGCGACAAAAGAAAAAACAGGAGTAAAATTGGACGGATTAGTCGCAATTAATCCTGTTAGTAATGAAACTATTGAAATATGGATAAGTGATTATGTCTTAGCAAGTTATGGAACAGGAGCTATAATGGCAGTTCCAGCTCATGATGAAAGAGATTATGCTTTTGCTAAGAAATTTAATATTCCAATAAGAGAAGTTATAAAGGGTGGAGATATTAAAACTGCATCTTATGCTGGAAACGGTGAAATGGTAAACTCAGGATTTTTAAATGGAATTAAAGATTCCGCTACTGCTATAAATAAAATGTTAGAGTATCTAACACAAAATAATTTAGGTAAAAAAACAGTAAATTATCGTTTACAAGATTGGATTTTTTCAAGACAAAGATTTTGGGGAGAACCAATACCAATGATTCACTGTAGTGATTGTGGCTGGGTACCAGTTGAAGAAAAAGACTTACCAGTACTTCTTCCAACAGTTGCAAAATATGAACCTACAGAAAATGGCGAAAGCCCTTTAGCAAATATTGATGAATGGGTAAATACACCATGTCCTAAATGTGGAAAAATGGCTAAAAGAGAAACAGATACAATGCCAAACTGGGCAGGATCTAGTTGGTACTGGCTAAGATTTATGGATCCACACAACGATAAAGAATTTGTTGGAATAGATGCTATGAAATATTGGGGTATGGTTGACTACTATAATGGTGGTATGGAACATGCAACAAGACATTTATTATATGCAAGATTTTGGCACCAATTTTTATATGATTTAGGTTTAGTTCCAACTCCAGAACCTTTCAAAAAAAGAGTAGCTCACGGAATGATTTTAGGTTCAAACAATGAAAAAATGAGTAAAAGTAAAGGTAATGTAATAAATCCTGATGACATGGTAAAAGAATATGGAGCAGATGCACTTCGTTGTTATGAACTTTTTGTAGGAGACTACGAAAAAGATGCAGCATGGAGTGACTTTGGTTTAAAAGGCTGTAAAAGATTCTTAGATAAAGTAGAAAGATTATTTAATAAAGTAGTTGAAGGTGATAACTATTCAATTGACTTAGAAAAAATAATCAACAAAACAATTAAAAAAGTTACCAACGATTTATTAACAATGAATTACAATACGGCAGTATCAGCTTTAATGATTTTAACTAATGCTTTTGAAGAACAAAAAAGAATAACAAAGAAAGACTATCAAACATTATTAATTTTATTAAATCCAATATCACCACATTTAACAGAAGAATTAAATGAACAATTAGGTTTTAAAACAAAAATAGTTGAAATGACTTTTCCTGTTTGTGATGAATCAAAAATAATTGATACTAGCATTACTATTGGAGTTCAAGTAAATGGTAAACTTAGAGCATCAATTAATGTAACTGATGATTTAACTGAAGAAGAAATAAAAAGCCT
>JAVXUB010000026.1:0-6973 GCA_036642315.1 Bacilli bacterium | reverse complement strand
AGATAATAATATTGTTCCCATTCACTACTAAAAATGATATAATTTAGTAGTGAAAGGGAAAGAATAAAATGAATAGCTGTGAAAAAATTTTAAACATTGCACAAAACAATAATGGTTACATAACAACAAATATGGTTGAAGAAAATAATATTGCAAGGAGATATTTATATATATTAACAAATAAAAATAAACTAGAAAAGGTAGAAAGAGGTATATATAGTTTACCTAATGTATTAAAAGATATGTATTTCTGTTTACAAAAGAAAAGTAAATACGTAGTTTTTTCTCATATGACAGCACTTTTCTTTTATAATCTAAGTGATAGAATGCCTCATTTAATAGATTTAACAGTCACAGATACTTATAGAGGAACACTTCAAAATGAAGAAAATATAAACCTTTTTAGAGTAAAAAAAGAAAATATTAATTTAGGAATAACTCAAGTGGAATCACCACTAGGAAATAAAATTAAAATTTACAATTTAGAAAGATCAATTTGTGATATTGTTAGAAATAAAGATAAAATGGAATTAGAGCTATTTAATAAAGCTATAAGAGGATACTTTAATAATAAAAATAAAGATATGGTAAAATTAATGGATTATGCAAAAAAACTTAATATTGAAAAAGAAGTTGTTAAAGCTTTTGAGGTTCTAACATGATAAAAAATTCAGATAGTTTAAAAAGCCAGTTAAAAAACAAATAGAAAGAAATAAATATATCATCAGAAATATTATTAAAATAATAAGTAAAAAAATATGATAATAAAAAAAGTAACTTTTAAAGGTTACTAGTTTTCATCACATTCACAATCTGTACAGTGACATTCATGGTCACATTCACAATCTTTTGAATCATCACAATCACATTCTTTTTGAATACTGATTGCATTTGTTGGACAAGATTCAATAGCATTAGTTGTATTAGATGATGTTATATCATCATTACTTATTACAGTTGATAGGCCATTTTCATTAAAATCAAAATGATCAGGGTCTATAGCAACACAAGCTCCACATCCAATACAGCTGTCTTCATTAACAATTAATTTTTTCATTTTCCCTCCTTGGTTAATTATAATAAATAGAATTTTAAAAAGCAATGTTTATATTTAAAATCGACATAAAATGTGTTATGATTTTATTGAGGTAGATAACATGGATTCACGTATGTCAAAGTATAATGAAGAAAAAACTGCTAGTTCTAGACAAAACAGAAATGTTGATTTATATAAAGAGATTAACAATTCAGTACTAGATAACTTTAATGTGCAAAGTAATGCTACAGTATTAGGTAAACAAGATAGTAATATTGATATTGATAAAATAAAAAAAATCTTAGATACTAAGTATAATGAACCACCTAAAAGAAAAAGTATTAGACTTGAAGATGAAACAATTGATGATACTACTAATGAATACCCAACAAAAGAATATGATTTAAATGTTATCCTCGAAAAAGCTAAAGATGATAAAGAAGAAACATATAATGAAGTAAGAAATAAAAAACTTCGAGATACACAGTTTGATATTTTAAAAAACTTATCAATACCTGAAGTAAAAGATGAAAACAAAGAAGAAGATTTATTAAATCTAATAAATACAATAACAATAAATGAAGCAAAGAAAAAAGAAATAGAAGAAAAAGAAAATGCTGCAAATCCACTAGATATCTTAACAGATTTAAAGGGAGACGAAAACACAGAAATCTTTGATGGTATAAAAGAAGAAATAGAAAAAATAGAAAAAACTAGCAAAATATTAAATAATACAACTAAAATAGATGATTCTTTTTATACAACTAGCAATTTATTTAAGAAAAAAGACTTTAATAAAAATGATGATTTTGAAGATGAAAAACTTGGTATTGGTATAAAAATACTAATAGTTTTGCTAGTAATCGCATTTTTAGTAGGGTTATTTATATTTTTAAAATCTATTCTTAATTTCTAAATCATATTATTAAGTATGAAAAAAGTAAAAAGAAGAAAAATAATGAAGTTATCAAATAAGTTATTAATTATACTTGGATTGATAATTTTTTTTACATCTTTTTTCCTAAATCATTACTTTAAAAATATAAATCCTAAACTAATAGAGTTATCAAGACAAAAAATAAATAAAATGACTAAACAATATTTAAGCAATAATATTGGTTTTAAAACTTTAAATAATGTTGGATTAGATAAAATACTTATTATTACTAAAAATAAAGAAGATGAAATCTTATATGTTGATTATGATTTAGAAAAAGCTTATGAAGTGCTCGA
Organism: Bacilli bacterium; assembly: GCA_036642315.1. Classification (GTDB taxonomy): domain Bacteria; phylum Bacillota_I; class Bacilli_A; order RF39; family UBA660; genus Onthocola_B. The sequence continues at coordinate 4,704 of JAVXUB010000026.1, read as the reverse complement.
TATTGTAACTAAAGAAATAAGTAACTCTATAAATAATTTAGAGAAAGGAAACTTTGATGATGACTTTTATAATGAATATTTATATTCAAGTGATCATGGTTTAATGTTAAAAGTACCTTTATTTTTATCATCAAATAATGCTTTATTAAGTAATATAGGCCCTAAAATATATATGAATTCAAAGTTTACTGGAGCGGTACTAACAAATATAAAAAGTAAAATTACTAATTATGGAATGAATAATGCTTTAGTAGAGCTTTATATAACTATCGAGATTAGTGAAAAAATTATTACACCAGTTGTTTTTGAAGAAGAATTAATTTTATATGATGTTTTAATTGCTGCAAAAGTTATAAATGGAAGATTACCTAGTTATTATGGAAACACTTTATCAAAAGAAAGTAGCATTTTAGATATTCCCTTAAAATAATTATTATGCTATAATCTATAGTAGGGTGAATAAAGTGAATCAAGTATTTGTAAATGAAGCTTTTACTAAAGCAATTAACGATTATTTAGATAATAAAAAACTTGAAAATGGAATAGAATATAATTCATTTTTAGTAGTTTTTGTCCGTCTTTTAATGACTATTTATAATGAACTTGATATTATTAATCCATTTATGATTGGTAGTGAAGAAACTTTAAAAAGTAATTTAAATAAATTTGGATATTCAGTAGTGGATATAAACACTTTATTTGATAATTTACAAAAGTTTTATGAAATAGATAAAGAAAATGTAAAATTAACTGTAAAAAAAGATAATCCATTTTTTATAACAGTTCAAAAACAATTAGTAGATATGTTAATTGCTAAAAAAATGAATTTCCACTTAACTGAAAAAGATTCAGAAGACTTTTATAAATTATTATATACACAAAATTCTATAGAACCATTAATTGTGTCATATAATTATTTAACAGCGAGTGATGTAAATGAAATAGATAATTATTTTCATAAACAACTAGCTGAAAATATAAAAATAGTTGAGCCAGAAGAAAAGAATATTTTAAGTTATCGTGCTTATGAAATTCTAAACTATCCAGTTGATTCAATTACTAAGATGACTAAAGCTGAATTAGAAAAAGTTAATAGACAAGTTTATGATTTTTTCAAAATAAGAGAAAATGCTATAAATAAAGAATATTTATTAGAAAAAGCTATTGAAGAATATGAAACTAATCAAAATAAAGTTTCTACTGGAAATGGTTATGTTGATATTTTACTTGTAATGGGAGTAATTTGTACTATAATTATGGTTATTACTATTATTACATTTGTAGTTATATAATGTTATGGGGGTATTATGGAAAATATTAAAATTAATGAGAAAGTTTATACTGTAGTTGAAAATAATCGAGATGCAATAGATACTGAAGTTTTAAAAGAAAAAATAACTGAATACTATGATGAATTTGATTATATTTTAGGGGATTATGCTTATGGAAAAGTAAGATTAAAAGGTTTTAATGAGCGTAGTAACAAAAACTTTAATAGTATAAATGATTATTCAAAAATAAAGGATTATATTAAAAATAACTGTGCTTATGGCTGTAAATATTTTATTCTGAAGTTACAAAAATAAAAGAATTGAATTTCTTAGTAGTATTTGCTATAATGTTAATAATTGAAGGGATTGATTAAGATGGGTAAAGTGAAAATAAATTTAGCATCAGGAAGTGTAGAAAAAAGTGTTTTATCAGCATTTAAAGGTGCAATGGGACAATATATAATTATTGATAATGAAGTAATTGGAAGTATGGGCTTACCAATAATTTTAGTATCTAAAGTAGTAGGTAACAAATTAGAAAAAGTCGTAGATCAAAATGAATGGGCTGCAGTAAAAGATGTTTTAAGAAACATTATTGCCGGGAACCAAATTGTTTATATTAATGTACCAAGTGAACTAAGTGGTAGTGATAACTTTTATTCACAACTTACTTTACCAGTTGCATCTTTTGATTCTATAAAAAATAATTATAAACCAGTAGTGGCTCCTACAGAACCTGCTGTAACTGATATATTTCAAAATCAAATACCAGTAACACCAACACCTGTTGCTCCTATTGCACCAGTAACACCAACACCATCTGTAACACAAGCACCAGCAGCACCTGTTAATGTTACACCAGTACAAGTAGCACCAGTTATGCCATCTCCTGTCGCACCATCTCCTGTACAAGTTACTGTGCCACCTGTTGTAGAACCAATTCCAAATGCATTTGTACAAAATAAAGAAGTAATAGATTATAAACAAGATAAAGAAGCATTTTTAAAAGCTTGTGAAAATATGTTTGATGCTTTAGTAGCTAAATTTAATAAATAAACTAGGTATAATAACTAGTTTTTTTTATATAATTTTAATATGAAGGAAACGATTAATTTTTATTATAACTTAGATATTGATTCAGTTGAAGAAAATGATGGAAAATATCATTTTATCTATAATCGTCGAGATTACTTTTTTGTTTTCTATAATCGTTTACCTGATGAACTAGAAGACATTTTATTATGTAGTAAAAATATGAAAGAAAAAGGAATAGATACCCATGATATTTTAGTAAATAAAGATGGCTCAGTACTTACCAAAGTTAGTGAAAATAACTATATACTTTTTTCAGTTAATAACAGTTTAGAAGAGTTTGATATAGTAGATATAATGGAATCAAATAAAAAATTAATATTAAGAAATAGTGATAGTAGTTTATATAGAAATAACTGGGGAGAACTATGGAGTAAGAAAATAGATTACTTTGAATATCAAATAAGAGAGTTAGGAATAAAAAAATTTATTATAAAAGACAGTTTTAGTTATTATATTGGTTTATCAGAAAATGCTATTAGTTATGTTATTAAAACTAATGAAGTATTTAAAAAAACTGAATATGACAAAATTACACTTTCTCATAGAAGAATTTTTTATCCTAATATAAAACTTAATTATTTAAATCCCTTATCATTTATTTTTGATTTAGAAGTTCGTGATATAGCAGAATATTTAAAATCATTATTTTTCTCAGATACTATAGAATTAGACCCATTCGAAGAACTTGAAATTTATTTAAAATCAACAAGGCTTACAATATATGAGTATCAAATGCTTTATGCAAGACTACTTTATCCATCATATTATTTTGATATATACGAAGATGTTATGAATAATGATAAAGATGAAAATTTATTAATAAAAATAATTGAAAAAGCTGATTCCTATGAACAATTTTTAAAAAAAGTATACTTAGAAATATCTAAATATACTATTATAGAAAAAATAGATTGGATTATAAATTTACCTTAATTATACCCTCAATCTCAGGTATTTCACTTTTAAACATTTGTAAAAGCCCTTCATTAATTGTATTATCTTGAAATAAACAATCACTACAAGCACCAACTAATTTTATATATACATAATTTTCTTCATATTTAATAAATTCAATATCGCCACCATCCATATTTAAATATGGTCTTATTTGTTCTATTATTTCCATTATTTTTTCTTCCAATTTAATCACCTATTTCCATTATAACTTTTTATCTATTGATAAACAAGGAAAAACAAAAATTCAAAAAGTTGTGAAATATCCTTTTTTTTGCTATACTTACAATTATGAAGGGAGATGTGTAAATGGAAAATACATATAATGTCGGTGATATTATTAAAGTAAAAGTTTCTGGAATAGAAAAATATGGAATATTTGTACATGTAGATGATTTATATAATGGTTTAATTCACATCTCTGAAATATCTAGTGGATTTATTCCTGATATAAATGATATTGTTAAATTTGGAGAAGAAATTTATTGTTTAGTAACTGATGTTGATACAAAAACACACCAATTAAAACTTTCAATAAAAAACATTAATTATAAAAATAAAATAGATCCAGAATTGATTCAAGAAACTAGGCTAGGGTTTTTACCTTTAAAAAGCAAATTAGATGAATGGATTAATGATAAATTAAAAGAAATTAAATAAAAAAGTTTGAAATGGAGTAGAAAATGAAAAAAGATAAAAAAAACATTATAATTTGTGGGTCATTTTTTGCAGGATTGTTAGTTTTAGTAATACTAATGGCGTTTATAATATCAAAAAATGATGATAGCAAAAAAAGTAATAAAAGTTTTGAAACAAAAGAAGTAAACAAAAAAGAAAATCAAAAAGAATCTATTAAAGAAAATGAAGAAGAAAAAACAACAAATGAATCAATAAAAGAAAATGATAAAGAAACTAGCAATTCTAATCAAAATAACAGTAATTCATCAAATAGTGAAAATTCTTCATCTACAAGTAATGAATCAAATAAAACAAATAAAAATGAAACTAGTAATTCAAATAATACAACAAATAATACGAGTGAAAAAGAAACTATTAACTCTAGTGATAATAATACAACAACAAAGCCAAATGATAAGCCCACAAATAATGATTCAAATATTTCAACAAATGATAGTAGTGTATTAAAAAAAGCAAAATCATACATAAGCTTATCTCCATTTTCATATCAAGGACTAATAACACAGTTAGAATATGAAAAATATACACATGAGCAAGCAGTATATGGAGCAAATAATTGTGGAGCAAATTGGAATGAACAAGCATTAAAAAAAGCAAAGTCTTATATACAACTATTATCATTTTCATATCAAGGATTAATAACACAGTTAGAATATGAAAAATATACACATGAACAAGCAGTATA
>JAVXUB010000025.1:0-7166 GCA_036642315.1 Bacilli bacterium | reverse complement strand
ATTGTTTTATTAACAAATTATTCAATTGTGCTATAATTATTTAAAGGAGTCGAAATGAACATAGAAATGCTTAACGGAGTTGGCCCTAAAAGTGCTTTATTATTAAAAAAAATTGGTATATTTACAGTAGATGATTTATTAGAATATTATCCTTATAGATATAATTTTATTAATTTAATAAACTTTTTTGATATTCCAGAAAATGAAGTAGTGTATTTAAAAGTTAAGGTTGCAAGAGAAGCTAAAGTTATGTATATAAAAAGAAACTTTAATACGTTGTCTTTTACTGCAATTGTAAATGATATTAATATAAATGTTAAAATATTTAATAGAGGATATTTAAAACAAAATATTATTGTTGGTAAGTATTTAGTTTTAGTTGGTAAATATGATAAATTAAGAAATACTTTTATCGCAAATGATATAAGGTTTGATGGAGTAGAAAATAAAATTGAAGGAATATATCATTTAACTGATGGCATTAATAACAATTTTTTATATAAAACTATTAATAAAGTTTTAACTGATGATTATTTAATTAAAGATGAATTACCAGAATATTTAAATAATAAATATAAACTTATTAAAAAGTGTGATGCTATTAATTTAATACATAATCCTAAAAGCCAAAATGATATTGATAAAGCTAAAGTAAAACTTATTTATGATGAATTCTTTAATTATACTTTTAAAATAAATTTACTTAAAATAAATAATAAAAAAGAATTAGGAATAAAACATAATTTTAATAAAGAACTAATAAATGAATTTTTAAGTGAGTTACCATTTAAATTAACAGAAGATCAATTAACTACAATTCATGAAGTTTTAAGTGATTTAGAAAAAGAATCTAGAATGAATAGACTTATTATGGGTGATGTTGGAAGTGGTAAAACTATTGTTGCTGCAGTAGGAATCCTTGCAAATTTTTATAGTGGATATCAGTCAACATTTATGGCACCTACTGAGATTCTTGCTAATCAACATTTAGATACTATAACTAATTTATTTAAAGATTTAGGTTTAAAAATTAGTATTTTAACTGGTAGTTTAACTAAAAAGAAAAAGGAAGTAATTTATGAATCTGTTAAAAATGGAGAAATAGATTTATTAATAGGAACTCATGCTTTAATTAATGATAATTTGAGTTTTAAAAATTTAGGTTTAGTTATAACAGATGAACAACATTTATTTGGAGTAAATCAAAGAAATGCATTACAAAATAAAGGAAAAGCACTTAAACCTGATGTTCTTTATTTATCAGCTACACCAATACCTAGAACATATGCTTTAACTATTTATGGAGATTTAGATTTATCAATGATTAGAACAAAACCAAAAATGCGACTTGATATCATTACTAAAGTTAAGTCTGAAAAAGAAATAACTGATGTATTATATAAAATGTTAGATGAAATTAAATTAGGGCATCAGATCTTTGTAGTTTCACCTTTAATTGATAATAATGAAACTGATTTAAAAAGTGTTTATTTACTACTTGAAAAATTAAATTTAGCATTTAAGAGTAAAGTAAATATTGGAGTTATTCATGGTAAGATGAAACAAAAAGAAAAAGATGAAATTATGAATAATTTTCATAAAGGTATTATAAAGATTCTTATTTCTACAACAGTTATTGAAGTTGGAATTGATATACCAAATGCTACTATGATGGTTATTTTTAATGCTGAGAGGTTTGGGCTTGCAACACTTCACCAGTTACGTGGTCGAGTAGGTAGAAATGATATTCAAAGTTATTGTTATTTAATTAGTGAAAAAGATAATGATAGATTAAAAGTTATGGAAGAAAGTTCTGATGGTTTTTATATAAGTGAAAAAGATTTTGAACAAAGAGGACAAGGAAATTTGTTTGGTATTGAACAAAGTGGAGAACTTTTATTTAAAATTGCTGATATAAAAAGAGATAGTAAAATACTTATCTCTGCTAGTAATGATTCAAAAGAATTTATTATTAATAATATGTACAAGGATTATGAATACTATAAGAACCTTGAAAAACAAACTTTGTTTTTGGATTAAAATGTAAAAAAGCTTTGACAGTTTTAGAAATAAATGCTGTTTAAACCCTGTAAGTAATAGAGTTTGTTAATTTTAGAACTTGCGTACTTTTTTATTCTCAGTAGAATATAAATACCAATTTATTTATGTATTAGTTAAACGGTTAAAATAATTTATAGTATTTGTTCAAATAAAAAGATAGATTTTCTTTGACAGTTTTAGGTAAAAATAGTCATTAAATCCAGCAAGTATCGGAGTTTATTAATTATAAAATATGCGTACTTTATTTTCTTTTTTTAGTTTATTTCATCTACAATAGTAAAAATTATTGATGAAAAAGAAAAATATATTAGTGAATACGGGCAGGCTAGCAGAAAGGAAATAATTAATTTATTAAGAGATAAATTGCCATCATCGTTGAGCGAAAAAAATAAAATAAATAGGACTAGATATTTAATTGATAATTTAAAAAAAGAAAATAAAATTTATAATGATGATTCTTTAAGTTTATCTTGTTGGAAATTAAAGTAGTTATTTTTGCTACTTTTCTGCTACTATGTTGCTGGTTTTGCTACTTTTTAGTAAATACAATATAATTTGAATAAGTAAATTTTCTATATATAATTTGAACGACTAAGTTCCATTATCTCAAAAAATAGAGTGAATTTACTTTTGCAACTTAGCTAATTATGTATTATTTGTAAACTTTTCACAAATTAATTGACAAACATTTTAAAACAAGATATCATTATACTAGCATGATAGATATCATGCTATATAACTTGATCTCTATTACGAATTTCAATGTGAAGAGATCAACCAAAACCCCCTTTGGAGCCGTTGGGCTCCAACTTTTTTTTGTAATAAAATATTAAATTCTCCAATTGAATATTAGATAGAGAACTTTGGTATACATTCATTTTGAAATAATCGTTTTGCGTTATTTAATTATATAAATTTTAATTTAGTGTTCCTTTTACAAGGAAAACATATTGTAATTTCCTTATAGGACAAACAGTTTTGAATAATAATATAAAAAAATATTAACTTTTAATAATTAATATTTTCGTTTATGCCTTGATAAATGTTTCTTTTTACCATTTCTTTATCTATGTCATTTAATACACAAAATTTTTTGAGTAACCAATCGGGTGCAATTAATTCTTCTTTAATTGGGTCTCCTGTAATTCTTTCTATTACAATATTCTCATTTAATAAAGATAACTCAGAACATACAATATCAATATATTCTTCTTTTGTAAGTAATTTAAACTTTTCTGTTTCATATTTTTTTGCTAGTTGAGTATTTTTAGAAATAAATAATGCATGAATTTTTATACCATCAATTTTTATATCATTTAAGTATTTTACTGTGTTTAACATATCAGTTTTTGTTTCGTAAGGTAGTCCATTAATTATGTGTGCTACTACAAAAATGTTTTTTTCTTGAAGCTTTTTAACTGTTTTTGTAAAACAAGCTACATCATGTCCACGATTAATATATTTTAGTGTAGATTCATTAGTAGTTTGAAGTCCTAGTTCAATTGTTAAAAATGTTTTTTTATTTAATTCACTTAAATATTCTAGACATTCATCAGTTATAGAGTCTGGTCTAGTTGCAATAGAAACTCCAACTACATTTGGAAGAAATGCAACAGCTTCTATTTTTTCTTTTATTATATTAAGTGGTCCATAAGTGTTAGTTCCAGCTTGAAAGTATGCTATATAATAACTGTCTTTCCACTTTTTTTCCATGATTAATTTTGTTTCATTAAATTGTTTTAAAATGTCACTTGTATTTATTGTAATATTACTTCTACTATTGTTACTACAATATATACAACCACCATTTTGTTTATTAGGACATGAAAAAGTTGCATCTAAAGGTATTTTAAATGTTTTTTTACCAAATTTATTTCTATAGAAATAATTTAGAGTATGGTAACGTTTGTTATCTAATGTATATTTAAACATATAACCTCTTTCTAAATAACATTTTACCATTAATTTTAGCAATGTTAAAGTTGTTAATAAAATTATAATAAAGTATAATGGATACGTTTAAGGAGGAAATGAAAGTGGAAAGTAAATTTAAGATGAGTACAGAAGATAATATATTTTTTGCAAAAAGAAAGTTAGTTGATAACTTATATAAAAGTTCTAAACTTGAAGGGATTTCGATTACTTTGACTGATGTATTTTCTTTTGTTAATAATGTTAATAATGGTAATATTTCAGTTGATGATATGCTAAAATTAAAAGGATTAAAAGATTCATGGGAGTATGTTTTAAATACTATCGATGAAGAAATATCAATTGACTATATAAAGAAGATTCATTTTGAAATATGTAAAGGACAAAACATTGTACCACTTGGGGACTTTAGAGATAAAGGAGTTGGGATTACTGGAACTTCTTGGAGACCAAAGCTTCCTTCTATTTGTAATTATGAGCTAGAACTTAGCGAGATTTTGAATATTCAAAATAAGTTGGAAATGTGTATTACTCTATTTTGTTGGATTCAAAGAAGTCAAATGTTTTTAGATGGAAATAAAAGAGTTGCAAATTTAGTAGCAAATAAAGAAATGATTAAAAATGGGCAAGGTATTATTGCTGTTCCAATTGAAAAGATAGGTGAATATTTTACTTTACTAATTGAATATTATGAAACAAATGATTATACAAAAATAAAAAAATGGATATATGAATATTGTATTGATGGTATAGAATAAATTAAATTTTTATTATGAAGTTGTTAAAAAAATAAAAATAAAGTATAATGAATACGTAAAAGAAAAACTTTAACAAATGGAGTGATAAATATGCTAGTTTATGGACTAAATGTTTTAAAAGAAATGGATTTAAAAAGAATAAGAAAAGTTTATTGTTCGAGAAAAGAATTAATAGATTTTTTAAGAGATAATAAAATTAAATATGAATTTAAAGATAATGCTTTTTTAGATAAACTAGTTAGTGGAAACCATCAAGGTGTTGTTGTTGATGTTAATGAATATGATTATTTTAGTATCAATGATGTTGAAGGGGACTTTGTAGTAATTCTTGATCATTTAGAAGATCCTCATAATTTTGGTGCAATAATAAGAACTTGTGTTGCTGCAGGGATTAAATCTATTATTATTCCAAAAGATAGAAGTGTTAGAGTAACTGATACTGTAGTTAAAGTAAGTGCTGGAACTATTGAAAATATTAAAGTAATTATGGTTAGTAATATAGTGGATGCTATAAAGAAATTAAAAAAATCTGGTTATTTTGTATATTCTGCTGATATGAATGGTATAAATTATAAAGATGTTGATTATAATGATAAAAAAGTATTAATTATAGGAAATGAAGGTAATGGAATAAGTAGATTAGTTAAGGATAATAGTGATGTTATTGTAACTATTCCAATTGATAAAAAAGTTGAGAGTTTAAATGCATCAGTTTCAGCTGGTATTCTTATTTATGGTATGAGGTAAAAATGGATTTATTAGAAATTACAGATGAAGAACTTTTGTCTTTAGCTTTAGAAGAAAATGAAGATGCTAAGAATATTTTAGTAGAAAAATATAAATACATAATTGATATTAATTTAAAGAAGTATGGTACTACTGCAAAGATGCTTGGAGTTGATTATAAAGATTTATATAGTGAAGGGTTATATGCTTTAAGTGATGCATTACTAAATTATCGACAAGGAAAAGAAGCAACAGTTGCGACATTTATTAATGTTTGTGTTGCTAGAAGATTAAATAAATGTTTGATAAAATCAAGTAGAATAAAAAATAAGATGGTAAGAGATGCTTATTCACTTGATTATGTGTATGAACAATTTGGTATTCCTTTAATGGATATAATAAGTGATAATAGTAAAAATGATCCATTAGTAAATATTACTAAAGAAGAATCATATGAAGAACTTTTAAATAGTATAAAAAGTGTATTATCAGAGTTTGAATTTACTGTGTTTTCCTTAATGGTAAATGGACTTGATTATAATCAAATAGCACTTATTTTGGAAAAGAATCCTAAACAAATAGATAACACAATGCAAAGACTTAGAACAAAAACAAAAAACATATTAGAATTAAGAAAAAATGCTTGATAATTAATAGATGCTATGTTATATTAATAACAAGCACGAAGGTGTTTTTTTAATGGAGGTATTATTCATGGAAAAAGAAAAAAAATTGCAAGTTAAAGATGCAAAAAAAGATTCAAAAAATATTAAGAAAAAGGAATCTAGTAAAAAAGTAAAGAAAGTAGCTGTTAATAAAGAAAGTTATTTTACACAAGTTAGAAAAGAACTTAAATTAGTAAAATGGCCTACTTTTAAGGAAGTAGCTAAATATTCTGTTGCTACTATAGTATTTTGTTTAGTAGTATGTGGATTTTTTATGTTACTAACATTTGGTATGTCAATTATTAAGGGGATGTTTTTATAATGGATAAATTGTGGTATGTCGTTAATGCTTATTCTGGGCATGAAAATAAGGTAAAGGAAAAGTTAGAAGCTAGAACAGAGTCTATGGAAATGCAAGATTACATTTTTAGAGTAATTGTTCCAGAGACTACTGAAGTTGAAATAAAAGATGGCGTTAAAAAAGAAAAAGTTAAAAAGATGTTTCCTGGATATGTTTTAGTGGAAATGATTATGACTGATGAAGCTTGGTATATTGTTAGAAATACACCGGGTGTAACAGGATTTATTGGATCAAGTGGAAAAGGTGCTAAACCAACTCCATTGTTACCACAAGAAATAGATAGAATACTTGCTAATATGGGTATGAGTAGAGTAAATGTAGAAGAAGAATTAGTTGTTGGAGATGCTGTAACTATTATTGATGGGCCATTTAATGGAATGGTAGGAAAAGTTGATAATATTGATCTTGAACATAATAGATTAAATATTTTAATAGATTTATTTGGACAAGAAACATCTGTTGATGTTGAATTATATCAAATAACTAAAGTTTAATAGATAAATTAAATGAAGAGAAAGACATTTTATAATGAAGTGTCTTTTTTTATTTAGATAAAGGAGGATAATTTTTTCTCTTCATTATATAATATGTACAACCTATTTTAGTAAATATTATGTTTGTCCAATTTAGTTGAATTTCTTGTTTAAATCTACAAAATAGTTT
>JAVXUB010000024.1:5886-7218 GCA_036642315.1 Bacilli bacterium | reverse complement strand
CAGAAAAATTAGAAAAAGAAGGATTTAATTTAGGGTATTTAAATATTGATTATAATATAGATGAAGCAAATAAAAAAATAACTGATATATTTCAAAGACTAAATGTCCTTAATTTAGAAGATTCAGTATTTGAACTTAAAACTATGTTAGATTATTTTGATTCTTTATATAATGATTTTGATAAAGAAAGAATATCTAAAAGAATATATGAAGATTTTAGTAGAACAATACTTATTAAAGTAACTAAGTTAGAAAAAATAAATAATGAATTATATAAAAAAATAGATGATATAAAATATAGTTATGATTTATCTGATGATGAAGTATCTGTAATAAGCGAAATAAAAGATGAAATAATGAATATTAGAGAGTCTTATGATAAAATAGTGGATATTGCAAGAAGTAAAATTTTAGCTTATTCAAAATTATCTAAAGAAATGGAAGAAGTTAATAATAAACTTGTTAAGTGTGATGAAAAATTAAGTGGAGCACTTAAAAATTTAGGTAGTTTAAAGGAAGATGAATCAAGAGCTCGTGAACAATTAGATGAAATAAAAAGAATATTATTTCAAACAAAAGAAAAGTTTAGATCATTTAAGTTACCTATTATACCAAAGAATTATTATGTTGAGTTGTCTGAGGCTATGGAATCTATTAATGAAATGGTAAAAGAACTTGATAAAAGACCTATTTCAATTAAAACATTAAATTTAAGAGTTGATACAGCAAGAGATTTAGTTTTAAAAGTATATAAAACTGTTAATGAAACTATTAAAACAGCATCGATGGCTGAGGCTGCTATTGTTTATGGAAATAGATATAGAGTAATGAATAAAGATGTTGATTTTGGACTTTTAAAAGCTGAAAATTTATTTTATAAAGGAAACTTTAAAAGTAGTTTAGAAAATGCAATTAATGCAATAAATATAGTAGAACCAGGTATTCATAAAAGATTATTAGAAGAATATCAAAGGTAGAAAGAGGTAAGTTATGTTACTAATGGATTTATTATTTTGTGAGACAACTTCTGCAATTTGGCAGTTTGTTGGATATCTTTTTCTGGTACTTAAAACGATAATACCTTTAATAATAATTATTTTAGGTATAGTTGATTTAGTAAAAGCAGTACTTGCTTCTAAGGATGATGGACTTCCCGCTGCATTTAAGTCATTAATAATGAGATTAATTTTAGGTTTTTCAATATTTTTTATTCCTACTATTATTTCAATGGCTTTTTCACTTGTAAAAGATAGTGCAACGTTTATAAACGCAAGTGATGCATGTCAAGTATGTTTACTTAGACCTACAAGTGATGAATGTGTGACTTATAAA
>JAVXUB010000024.1:0-5786 GCA_036642315.1 Bacilli bacterium | reverse complement strand
TGCATGTCAAGTATGTTTACTTAGACCTACAAGTGATGAATGTGTGACTTATAAAGATACTGCAGAAAAAGATAGATTAGATCGTAATAATGGTTATAAATAGTTTTAGATTGGAGAAAAAATGATTTATTTAGATTATAGTGCTACTACACCAGTATCTTATGAAGTAATGGATACTATTTCTAAAGTTACTAAAGATTTTGTAGGTAATGCAAACTCTATTAATGCTTTAGGAATAAAGTCATCTATATTATTAAATGATGCAACAAAACAAATTGCTGATATTTTTAATGTAACTGAGCAAGAAATAATATATACAAGTGGAGCAACTGAAAGTAATAATATGGCTTTAATTGGAGCTAGTTTAGCAAATCATAAAAAAGGAAAACATATTATAGTTTCAAAACTAGAACATCCTTCTATTTATGCAATATGTGATTATTTAAAAACTATGGGGTTTGAAATAAGTTATGTAAAAAATGATATGGATGGGTTAGTTGATTTTGATGATTTAAAAAGTTTAGTAAGAGAAGATACAATACTTGTTAGTATTTGTGCTGTTAATTCTGAGGTAGGAGTGCGTCAACCACTTAAAATGATTAGACAAATTATAAAAAAAGAAAACTTTGGAACGATATTTCATTCAGATATGACGCAAGCTATTGGTAAAATCGGAGTTAATTTAAATGATGTGGACTTAGCTAGTATGAGTGCTCATAAAATATATGGACCAAAAGGAATCGGAATACTTTATAAAAATACTAATGTAAATTTAACACCTTTAATATTTGGATCTGGTAAAACTAATGAACTAAATCCTGGAACTCCACCTTTACCTTTAATTGCAGGGTTATCTAAAGCTCTTAGAATTGCAACAACAGATTTAGAAAAAAAAGAAAGATTTATAAATTTACTTAATGAAAAAATTGTGAGTAATCTTGAAAAGTTACCAGATGTACTTGTAAATAAAACTAAATATTCAATACCACAAATATTAAATATTAGTTTAATGGGGATTATGCCTGAAACATTTTTACATGCAATGGATAAACATGAAGTTTATATTAGTACTAATACAGCTTGTGCAAGTGGAGAACTTTCAACTAGTGTAATGGCTATATATAATGATTTGAAAAGAGCAAAGCATACTATAAGAATAAGTTTATCTTCTTTAACTACAACGGATGAAGTAAATAAATTTTTAAATTATTTTATGGATGCATATAAAAGTTTAAATAATTTAAATAAGTAATGGGGGAATAATGAAAAAAATAATTATTATAAAATATGGTGAGTTATCTACTAAAAAAGATAATATTAATTTCTTTTTAAAAACATTAAAAGATAATATTGTAGTAACTCTAAAAAGTATTGAACATGAGATAAATTATGACTATGGAAGAATGTTTATAACAACAGATGATGAACATGTAAATAGTGTAGTAGAAAAATTAAAATGTGTTTTTGGAATACTTGAAATAATGGTAGGGTATCAAGATAATGATATGGAGTTTTTAAGTATTGAAAAGAATGTTTTAGAGTTAGTGAAAGAGATGAATTTTAAAACATTTAAAGTTATTACTAAAAGAAGTAATAAAAAGTATTCACTTGATAGTATGGAAGTTAGTAGAAAAGTTGGGGGATTTTTATTAGATAATATAAGTAATATAAATGTTGATGTAAAGACGCCAGAACTAAAAGTATATTTAGAAATTAGAAATAAAGAAATATTATATTATTTTAGTGGTGTTAAAGGGCTTGGTGGGTATCCAGTTGGAACTTTAGGTAAAGGACTTTTAATGTTAAGTGGAGGAATTGATTCTCCAGTAGCAGGATATATGACGATTAAAAGAGGGGTTAAGCTTGAAGGAATTTATTTTGAGAGTCCACCTCATACAAGTGATGCTGCAAAAGAAAAAGTAATTGAGTTATCTCGTAAACTTGCACTTTATAATGCATCTATTAAACTACACATAGTTAATTTTACAGAGATACAAGAAAATATTTTAAAAAATATTCCACATGACTATTTAATTACAATAATGAGGCGTATGATGTATAGAATTAGTGCGATAATTGCATCTAATAATCGTTGTCATATTTTAGTAAATGGAGAATCAATTGGTCAAGTTGCAAGTCAAACTTTAACTAGTATGAAGTGTATTAATGAAGTAGTGAAGATTCCGGTTATAAGACCTCTTGCATGTTTTGATAAACTAGAAATAATAAAACTTGCAGAAGATATTGATACTTATAAAACTAGTATTTTACCATTTGAAGACTGTTGTACTATATTTGTGCCAGATCATCCAATAATAAATCCTAGTTTAAAAAAGTGTGAAGAATATGAAAAATTAATTGATTATAAAAACTTAATTTATACTGCAATTAAGAATCATGAAACTATAAAAGTAGAGTCTGTAAAAGAAATAAAATATAATGATTTATTATAAAAAAATATGAATAAAAAGTTATCTTTAATCCATAATAATAATGGTGATGAAGCATGGTTAATCATAATGACTATTATTATAAAGGATATGATATTACTAATAAAAACAGAATGGAAATGCTTTTAATGGGAATAGATAATCCTTATGGGTACAATATAGGGTCAAATAAAAGAAGAATTGTAAATAATGATGATTTTGTTTGTAAGACTAATCAAGATAATGTCAAAAGTATGGGAAAATGATAGTAATATATCGTTTTTTTTTGTATAATTAGATGTAGAGGTGAAAAGAATGAAAATATTAGCAGTTAATGCAGGTAGTTCATCATTAAAGTTTACTTTAATAGAGTTACCAAGTAAAGATGTAATCGCTAGTGGATTATTTGAAAAAATAGGTATTAGTAATAGTTTTTATACAATTAAGTATAATGGAGAAAAAATAACAAGAGAGGTAGATTTAGTAGATCACTCAATTGCTGTTAAAAAATTAATGGAAGAATTAGTAGGTTTAAAGATAATTGAATCTTTAAATGATATTGATGGAGTAGGACATAGAATTGTTCATGGAGGACAAGAATTTAGTGAGTCACTTGTTTTAACTGAAGAAGTTTTAATGAAGATTACTAAATATAACGAACTTGCACCACTTCATAATCCTGCAAATATAATGGGAGTTAGAGCTTTTATGAGAGTTTTACCAGATGTTATAAATGTTGGTGTATTTGATACTGCATTTCATAGTACAATGAAAGAAGAAGAATTTTTATATCCAGTACCATATGATTGGTATCAAAAGTTTGAGGTTAGAAAATATGGTTTTCATGGAACTAGTCATAGATTTATAAATAAGACTATAAGTGATGCATTAAACCGTAATGATTTAAAAGTAATATCATGCCATATTGGTAATGGAGGTTCTATTTGTGCGATAGATTCTGGAAAAGTAGTAGATACTTCTATGGGATTTACTCCACTTGCTGGAATAATGATGGGAACACGCTCAGGTGATATAGACGCTAGTTTAATACCATTTATTATGAAAAAAACTAATAAGACGGCTGAACAAGTTGTAGCTGATTTAAATAAAAATAGTGGGTTACTTGGAGTAAGTGGGATTAGTAGTGATTCAAGAGATGTTGAAGAAGAAGCAAATAAAGGTAATGAAAGAGCTATTTTAGCTGAAGAAATGTATGCATCAAAAATAGCTAACTATATAGCTATGTATAATAATTTATTAAATGGAGCAGATGTAATTACTTTAACTGCTGGAGTTGGTGAAAATAGTAAACCAATGCGTAAAAAAATATTAAGTAAAATTGCATCTTTAGGTGTAAAGTTAGATGAATCTAAAAATGATTTCCGTGGAGAATTTAGAAAAATATCAACTGAGGACTCTAAAATACCAGTATATGTAGTGCCAACTAATGAAGAATTAATGATAGCACTTGATACTATGGATTTAATATTTAAAGATAGTAAGTAAAGAAGAAAGAGTGAGTACAATTAAAAGAGAAATATTTAAACAAATAATTAAAATAATAAAGAGTTATGATGAGATAGTTATTGCTCGTCATATAGGACCTGATCCTGATGCTATAGCAAGTCAAATTGCATTAAGAGATTCAATTAAAATAACATTCCCTAAAAAAACTGTTTATGCAGTTGGGGCTGGTGTACATAAATTTAAATACTTAGGCAATTTAGATAAAGTGGATTTGAGTGATCTTCATAATGCTCTTTTAATTGTTTTAGATGTACCTAATTTTATTAGAATTGATGGAATTGATGATTTAGAATACAAAGCTATATTAAAAATTGATCATCACCCTAGAGAAGATATTATAGGAGATGTTGATTGGACTGATGAGCATCAATCTAGTACTTGTGAAATGGTTACTAATTTACTTTTAGATACTAAACTTGCAATGGATCAAAAAATTGCAGAGAATTTATATGTTGGTATGGTCTTTGATAGTGATAGATTTTTACTTCAAAATACTAGTACAGAAACATTTAAAACTGTGTATAGACTTTTAAGTGAAAGTAAAATTAACTTTGTACCTTTATATGATAATTTATATGAAAGAGGTATTATTGAAGAAAAGTTTAGAGCTTATTTAATTAATAATATTAAAATAACAGAAAATGGTTTTGGATTTATTAATGTAACTCCTGAAGTACTTAAAAAGTATAGTGTAGAATCTGTTATTGTATCTAACCAAGTAAATGATTTTTATTTTATAAAAGAACTTATTTGTTGGGCGTTTGTTGTATATGATGAACGTAATGGAATATATAAAGCTAATATAAGAAGTAGAGGACCAGTAATTAATGAAATAGCTGGAAGATATAATGGTGGTGGACACAAGTTTGCTAGCGGATGCCGTACTAAAGATTATAGTGATATGGAAAGTCTTATAAAAGATTTAGATGAAGCTTGTAAAGACTATATTAGTGAGCAAAATAATTAATGGAAATAGTAAAATATCGAAGAAAAAAGAATTTAAGTAATCAATATGAAATATTACTAAGTGATAATACAACACTTAGTTTTTATGATGATACAATAATTAAATATAATTTATTAAGTAATAAAGTAATGGATGATAAAATGTTTAAAGAAGTATCTTTATATAATATGAAAATTGATTATTATTATAAAACAATTAAGTATATTAATAAAAGACTTAGAACTAAAAAAGAAATAGAAGACTTTTTAAAGAAATTAAATTGTAGTGAAGAAGTAATTAATTTTATAGTTGTAAGGGTTGAAAAAGAAGGTTACTTAAATGATTCTTTATATATTAAATCTTATATAAATGATCAAATTAATCTTACTTTAAAGGGTGAGAAGAAAATAATAAATGAACTAGTAAACCTTGGATTTAATAAGGATGATGTAGAAGGTTTAATAACACTTGCAGATATAGATTTTAAAAAAAGAATTGAGAGAATAATTACTAAGAAGTTAAATGGTAATCATCAGTTATCTGCAAGGTTTTTAAAAGAAAAGATAAAGAAAGATTTATATGTACTGGGGTATAATATAGAAGATGTTAACGAAGTAATTGAAACATACACTATAAAAGATAGTGATGCTGTACTTAGAAAACAAGTTAATAAAGAATATAGAAAATTATCAAGAAAATATAAAGATGAGGAATTAAATAAAAAAATAAAGTATAATTTATATAAACTAGGTTTTATAGTTGATGATATTAACAAATATCTTTAATTTAAAAAATAGGTATGGTATACTTTATTTAGTAAAGTGGTGGAAATATGAAGAAATTGTTTAAAGTTTTATTTTGTTTTATATTATTTTTTATGCTTT
>JAVXUB010000023.1:0-7278 GCA_036642315.1 Bacilli bacterium | reverse complement strand
AATATAAAAGCAATTAAAAAAATGTAATATTTTTTTAATATTGCTTTTATATTGTAGATACCCATTTCTTTTATTTTTTTAATTTTATAACTTATTAAATACTTAGTTACTTTATTAAAGTATTGATATTCTATTTTTAAATAAATTTGTTTTTTATGATATTTTATTTCTAAAACATAGATGTTTATTGCTTGAAGTTTTTTTATAAATTTATAGTAGTCATCACATGGTGTAGTTATCCAAATATAATGTTTAAACATATTTCTTACCCACATTTGTAATGTTACCTTTTATTAATATTTCATTTGGTAAAAGTTTAGAAATTAAAAGATCAGTTCCTTTTATTTCTAAATTAAAGTTAGTTAATTTTAAAACTATTAATTTATTAGTTATACTTGTTAATTCTTCATAATTAAATACATGAATAAAACCTTCATATATATTTATAAAGTATTCTTTATCATATAAAAAATTAATAAGATTATCTTTCATGTGCATTAAATTCACCTTGTTAATTATATGCAAAAGAAAAGAACTTAATTTGTAAGTCCTTTTATTAATTTAATTTTTCACGAACGATTTTACTAACTAGTGACATATCAGCATTAGTAATTTTAGCTGTTAATGATTTCATTATATTACCCATATCTTTTATACTAGTTGGATTAAGTTCTTCAAAAGTTTCATTAATAATTTTATTAATTTCTTCTTCACTCATTTCCGCTGGTAGATATTTACTTAATAACTCAATTTCATTTTCTAAGCTTTTTACTTCATCCATTTTAGAATAATTTTTATATTCTTCAACAGAATCTTTTCTTACCTTTACTTGCTTTTTTATGACGCTTAATACTTCATCATCAGCAAGTTCATGCTTTTTACTGATTTGTTCTAATTGTAATGCACTTTTAAGCATTCTTAATACTGATAATGAAAATCTATCAGCATTTTTCATTGAATCTTTTAAATCATTATTAATTATTTCTGTTAAATTCATTATTATCCTCTATGGTTTTTCTTATGAGAATTCTTGATTCCTTCTTCAACCTTATTTCTTCTTTTTACTCCAGGTTTTTCATAATGCTTTCTTTTTTTTATTTCTGAAGGGACTCCACTTCTAGCAACTTTCGTTTTGAACTTTCTTAATGCTAAGTCAACATCACCATTTTGAACCACTACTTTTGTCATTTTCGCCCTCCCTTCTGCCTTTTTCTATTAGTTATTATAACATTGCGTTTTAATTATAGCAATATCTTTTGCAAGACAATTGAAAATAAGCAATAAAAAAACTTAATTTAGATATTAATTAAGCTTTTTTTAGTTTTAATATTTATCTTTTTGTATTTTAAGTGTACTGTTAAATGTTTTATTAGTATTTCCTTGTTGATCACTTGAAAGATTTATAAATGTTACTTTAACCGTCCAGGTTTGTTCTGTTAATGCTGTAGTTGATGCAATATTATAGTCAGATACTAATAATATCTTTCCTGTTTTATTTGTTATATCAAAGCCTGAGGCTGATCCAACAGTTTTGTAAGTAAGACCAGTAACTGTTGTAAGTGGTTGGTTACTTGGGTCAGTTATAGTTAGAAGTAGTTCTGGTGTATTTGCATTTACTGTATAAGCAAAATTATTACTTGCAATATCTAAATATAAATTATATGTGTAACTTGCACTATTATTTCCATTATTTGCTCGAAGTGATGCTTTTGCTGTAGTAGAACCTTCCAAATTTCCTAAGCCTGATGCAAAATTTGCTTGGGTTGCAATTATATTTATAGCTGTCCCTGCATTAAATGTTAGTGAATCTGTTGTTTTAGTTGTGATATTTACATTAGATGATGCTCCCGCCCCAGCTTGAGCTGTAAAATATGCAAATGTAGCTCCTACTATTGCTGTTGCAAATGTTGCTACTGCTATTACAGTGAATACTAATGATTTTTTTTCGTTCATGATTTTTAACTCCTTTATTGTTTTAATTGTACCATACCTTTTTTTAAAAGTGAATACAAATATTTACATACAAAAAGTGATAAATAAATATCACTTTTTGGGTGTTTTAACAATAAGATTTACCGAAAAATCTTCTTATGTTAGAACCTATCGTTTGGCCAAGCTTTAAAATTGACATGACCGCTCTTGATAATGAATTTAGAAATGCTGATGAAATACCACCAACTACTAAATATAAATCATTTCTTTTTAATTCCATGTTACTCCTTTCATTTTTATCTATTGCATTTTTGGGGATTTCTTATACCGTCAATGATTCCAATTAACAATATAGCTGCAGCACCAATTACATACCAAAAGAATCTAATTCCGCCGCATACATTCATTAATTCATAATTATTTAATTCTATCATATTACTCCTTTACTAAATTTATTATTTTTTTAAATATCTTTTCTTTGTTGTAATAAAAAGTTAAGTTCAATATTTTGTTTTCTTGATAAGTTTCTTTAGTTTTTAATATTACTTCTTGATAATTTATATTTTTATCAAATAATAAATCACTTAAAGATACTATTTCATAATCTACTTCTTTTTTATTTATTTTTAAAATGTTATTTTCGAATAATGTATCAGAGTATTCCATTTCCACATTTAAAATAATAGCACCGTTTTTATATACTCCATATGTATTAAATTTATCATATATTTTATAATTTGATATATAACAAATAAACACACTAATTAAAGTAATAATAACGATTAATAAAAAATAGTTATGATGTTTTATTTTAAGTAATTTTTGATAATTGTTATACATATTATTCATAAGATTCCTCAAAATAAATAATATTATCAAATAAATCATCATGTTTTTTATGCGTAATATAAATAATTGTCTTATCTTTGAAATTATTTTTAATATTCAAAATTATCTTTCTTTCTGTTACATAGTCTACTTCACTTAAACTTTCATCTAAGATAAGTATTTTAAAATCTTTTAATAGAGATCTTGCGAGCACTATTCTTTGCCTTTCTCCACCAGATATATTAAGGGAGTCATTGCTTATTAATGTATCATATCTAAGTTTTTTCTTATTTATTACCTCATCTAATAACGAAATACTTGATGCTTTATTAATTTCTTCAATAGAAGCATCTTTATCTAACGCTAAATTATTATAAATTGTATCATTAAATAAAACTTCATTTTGTGAAACATATAATATATTACTTTTTATAGTATTAAGTGTGCAATCAAGTAAATTCACATCTCCTAAATAAATATTACCTTCATAAAGTGATAAATCTTTATTTAGAATCCGACATAATGTGCTTTTGCCACAGCCACTTTTCCCTTTTAATAATACTAAACTATTACTTTTTATAAAAAATGATTTATTTTTTATAATAGGTAAATAATTATTATAACTAAAAGTTAAATTAGTAACTTTAATACTATTGTTTGAAAGAGTTTGGAGTTCTTTTAAATCTTCTTCTTCAATATCAATAAATTCACTAAGTTTTGCATAAGTTGCTTTTAGAAAATTGTATTTAGGTAGTGAATTAATTAAATTTTTAATGGGGTCTAAGAAAAACATCATAAGAGAATTAAATGTAATAAGACTAGTAATAGATAAATCATTATGGAATATTGCATACATTCCATAAGTGTTTACTATAAAAAATCCTACTTCATTTACAAAATTTTTTAAGTTTCCTTCTTTATTTAAGAAACTTGTTAATAGATAATTATCATATAAAAATTTTGATAAATTAGTTTCTATTTTTTCTAAAATAAAACTTGTTATATTTAAATTTTTAATACTCTCTCTTGCTGTAATATTTTCTATTAAATTAGTATTAAATTCTTCTTCATAAGAAATGTTTTGATATGCTTTATTATAAATTAATTTAGTAGTAACCATACCTATAATAAAATAAATAACCATCATCAAGAAAAGAATTAAAAAAAGCTTGTTATTTATTGATATTAAGATTGGAATGGAAAATAACATTAACAAGAAGTCTAATAAAAAGTCTACAAACAATGATGTAAACATTGTTTTTAAATTAGAAAGTTCATTTACTCTTGTAACTATTTCGCCACTATTTCGACTACTTAAATTAACTGAAGGGATTTTAAATATATGATTTATAAAATCTGATAAAAGAAAAACGTCAATATTTTTATTTAAATGATTTTCTAGATACATACGAATGTAAGTAAATATTGTTTTTAATAATGTAATTAATAAAAACATTAATACTATTATTTTTATATAATCTATATAACTATTACTAGTTATAGCATCTATTCCTACTTTAAAATAATAGCTAGAAATAATCGTAAATATTGTTAAAAAAATACTTATAAAAATTATTTGAATAAATAAGTTTTTTTCTTTTTTTAAAATATCTAAAAATACTTGATTTATGCTTTTACCTTTTTTTAAAATAGTTATTTTTTCTCTTGGATAAAAGACTAATAGTACTTTTGTAAAAATTTTTAAAAATTCGTCTTTTTTCATTACTACTTTACCTTTAGCTGGATCCATTAATATAACTTTTTGTTTGGTAATTTCATAAATAACGACAAAATGTTTTAAACCATTTTTATATTCTAAATGTGCTATTGCTGGTAATATAATATTTGAGTCTTCTAAGGAATTTACTTTAAATCCCTTACAATCAAAACCATATTTAGTAGCAGCAAATAACAAATTATAAGCAGTTGTACCATTTTTAGTAGTGTTTGTATCAAGCCTTAACTTTTCAACTGGAACATACCCCCCATAGTAGTTGATAATTGATGCAAGTGAACAAATACCACAGTCTAATAAATCTTGTTGTTTAACTATTTTCATGTTGCTCATATATTTCTCCCTTCATAAGTTATATATCCCAAAAAGTTCTTATTTCCTTTTTTATTTGTTAAATTTAATAATTATTTTTTAACTTGTCTCATATAATTAATTAGATTTTGGAGGAATAAAAATGATCAATAAACAAAACCTTTGGTTTGTAACACTGTTTTCTTTAATTTTAGTTTTGGGAGTATATTATGTAACTATGGGAGATGATTCTTTAAAAGTATTATCTAGTGAACAAAAAGAAATGGAAAAAATTGATGTAAGTGAATCAGATGTAATAATAGCTCTTAGAGTAAAAGAAGATGAAGGTATTTTAAAGTCCATGCAAAATTATCAAAATATTTTATTAGATAGTACTGCAACGCTAGAAGAAAAAAATGATGCATATGAGGCATTACAAGCACTTAATTCATCTAAAGGAGAAGTTGGAAGAATTGAAAAGTTAATTACGAAAACTTATAAGTATGATAATTTTGTTAAAATTAATGGAGACTCAATAAGTATTGTTATATCACTTAAGGAACATAATACTGAGCTTGCGAATAAAATAATAAGATCAGTTCAAAAACTATATACAAAGCAAAAGTACATAACTGTTAAGTTTGAGTCATAATTTATAAGTAATTACTAATAATCAATCACTCATTAATCAAATACTTCATAAAATATTATGAAGTATTTTAATTAAGAAAGGTGAAAACATGAAAAAAAGCATATTAACAGGAAGAGAACAAGAAGTCTTTGAATTACTTATTTTAAATAAATCAACTAGAGATATTGCAGAATTTTTAGGAATAAGTGAAAAAACTGTTAGAAACCATGTTTCTAATGCAATTCAAAAACTTGGAGTAAAAGGTAGAGCTCAAGCAGTAGTAGAACTTATAAAACTTGGTGAATTAACAATATAAACAAAGACTTCGGTCTTTTTTTTATTATTTAATATATAATTTAATGGGTGGAATAATGTTAAAAAGAGCTGCTTTTAGAAGAATTATTTTAGCATCTTTAGCTTTAGTAATTTTATTAATTATATATTTTTTTCCAGATAAAGAGTCATATATAAATGAATCTTTATCTTATGTAGAAAAAATAGAAATGCCAATATTCTTAATAGATAAAATGAATTATGTAGCTAGGACTACTATTGTTAAAAAAAATGAAATTAAAACAGATGTTATAAAAGAAATAATTGATGCACTAACAATTGAAGGATCTAAATCAAGTTATATACCAAATGGGTTTAGTGCAATAATACCAAAGAATACTAAACTACTTAGTATGGATTTAAAAGAAGGATTATTAAAACTTAATTTTAGTAAAGAGTTTTTAGATGTTTCAAAAGAATATGAAAATAAACTAATTGAGGCATTAATTTTTTCATTAACTGAAATGGGTGAAGTTGAAAAAATTATGATTTTTATAGAAGATAAACAATTAACTAAACTACCCCACTCTAATAAAGAGTTACCTAATACCCTTGATAAAACATATGGAATTAATAAAATATATAATATTGAAACACTAAAAGAAACTTCTAAAACTACTGTATATTATTTAAGTAAGAATAATGATGTCTTTTACTATGTACCAGTAACTGAGGTAAGTAATGAACATATTGAGCGAGTTGAAATAATAATTAAGAATTTAAAAACAACTCCAATATATCATACTAACCTTATTAGTTATTTAACTGCATCAGCAAATTTATTAAGTTATCAATTATTAGAAAATAGTATAAGTCTTAGTTTTAATAATAAAATACTAGCTAATATAGAAGAAAAAGATATTTTAGAAGAAGTTAAATACTCAATTAGTTTATCATTAAGAGATACTTATGGAATAAATACAGTTATATTTAATGTTGAGAATGAAAAAATAGATACAGCACATGTTTAAAAATAACACAGCACCAAAAAGTTCTTGCTAAAAATGCGAATTTGATATATAATTTATTTTAGTTGATGTCCTCGTAGCTCAGCTGGATAGAGCAACGCCCTTCTAAGGCGTGGGTCAAGTGTTCAAATCACTTCGGGGACACCATTAAATAAATTAATCTCTTTTTTAGGAGATTTTTTTGTTGTTTCAATAATCTTTCTTTTATGTTAGAATACTTGAAAATGAGGGATATCTATGGATTTTAAAAAGTTAGAAGATTTGTTTAATATAGCTGAGGAAATAAAAAGAATCTATTTAAGTATTTTTTTATGTGAGAAAACATCAACAAATTGCGATGAATTAAAAAATAAACTTACTAAAAAGTTAGAATTAGAAAAGGAAATGTATGATAGTTTAAACTATACTGAAGAGGAATTAATAGAAATAATTAGTGTTATTGAAAGTACATATAAAATAGATAAATATACTACTATTCCTGAACTAATTACAAAAAGTGATAATAATGGAGTTGCTTATAGAATATATTTTAGATTATTAGAAAAAATTCATAAAGTATC
>JAVXUB010000022.1:0-7429 GCA_036642315.1 Bacilli bacterium | reverse complement strand
AGTTTACAAATAGTTTGACAACTAAAATATAAAATGTTATAGTTTATAAGAAAGAAAAAGGAGGTATATTATGGCTACGAAAGTAACAACTAAAAAACCTTTATCAGGTAATAAAAGATCACATGCTCTTAATGCTAGTAAAAGAACTCAAAATCCAAACTTACAAAAGAAAACTATTAATGGCGAAAGAGTTATAATAAGTGCAAGAGAAGCAAGAACAATTAACAAAAATTCATAATTAACTACTTAGGTAGTTTTTTTATGTATACAAAAATTATTAAAACATATAATAAAGTATCAATGCAATTTGTGTTGATTATATAAAAAAAGGACGAAGAGTTAATCTTCGTCTGTTTTTTTTAGTTCTTTTATCGCTTTATTAAAGTCATCACTCATACATATAAATGATCCACTTATTACCATATCTACATCTTTTAAATATTTTATTGTTTCGTTATTTATTCCACCATCTACAGCAAGTTCAAAACTATAATTTTGTTCTTTTATTTCTTTTATTTTATCAACTGTGTTTAGAATAAAACTTTGTCCACCTAAGCCTGGGGTTACACTCATTAATAAAACGTGGTCTACAAGTGGAAAGTATTTTGAAAAATCATCTATATTTTCACTTGGGTTAATTACAATACCTACTTTTATTCCTAAGTTTTTAATGTTATCAATTAATTTAATAGGATCTTTTGAAGTAGATGGATGAAAACAAATAAGTTCTGTATTTAGTAAAGCTAAATCATTAAGATATTTATCGGGATTTGTTACCATTAAATGTATATATAAAGTTTTATTTACTTTACCTAATAATTTATTTATTTCACTAATTGTAAAGTTTTTATTTTCTACATAAAGTCCATCCATTAAATCAACATGGATATAATCTGCAATAGATGAATCTATTAAATTAATAGTTTTTAATGGATCATACTTACTATTTATATAACTTACTGCTACTTTCATAAATCTCCTTTAAAAATAATATATAATTTTCATATCGACTTTTTAATATATTATCTTTTTCTACATTTTCTTTTACTAAACAATTCTTTTCTAAATCATGTAAACAATTTTTGTATTCACAAGGATATTTAGAAAACTCTTTAAATGAATTTTTTAATTCATCAGTAGAAATATCTTTTAAATCAATTGAAGAAAATCCAGGAGTATCTACAAAAAATATATTTTTTATATTATAAAGTTCAACATGTCTTGTTGTATGTACTCCCCTATTTAATGCATCACTTATTGGGCTAGTTTTTAAATCTAGACTTTTATCTAAATTATTTAAAAGAGTACTTTTACCAGCCCCTGTTTGACCAGTTAAAACAACAATTTTTCCTTTTAATAGTCTTTTAATTTTCATTATTTCAGTATTTTTTACTATTTGAAATCCTATTTTTTTATAGTCTTTAATAGTTTTATTAAGATTCTTTTTTTCTTCTTTATTTAATAAATCTATTTTTGATAAACATATTATTGGTTTTATATTATTACTTGTAATTACTACTAATAATTTATCTAAAAGATTTAGAGAAAGGTCCGGCTTTTTTACACTTGTTAAGATAAGTGCAATATCGACATTTGCAACAACGGGCCTATTTAATCTGTTTTTTCTAGGATTTATACTTTCAATAGTGTTTTTTTCTGTATCTATTAAAACTATATCACCTACTATAGGAGACTCATTATTGTAACTTACTTTTCCTCTTGGAATACAAACATATAATTTATCTTCTACTCTTACGGTATATTGATTACTAATTAATTTAGTAACTATTCCTTCTTTTAACAAATTATTCAAGTTCGTTACCAGGTTCTTTATCTGGTTTTGTAACAACTGGTGCTTTTGCAACTTTAATTCTAAGTGTTACTCCACTTATTACAGTGCTTCCTGCTGCTCTACTTTGATAAAATACTGTTCCATTTTTATATTCTTTTGTTTCTACTTCTGTAACGCTTAAAGTTATTCCCATTTCTTCAGCAAAGCTTTTGACATCTGCTAAAGTAAATGATTCTTTCAAAAAGTCAGGATATTTATTATCAAGTTTTGGAATATATAAAGTTATTGTATCTCCTTTTGATAATTTAGTATTTGCAACTGGTGTTTGTTTTAAAATTGTTCCTTCAGCATATTTCCCTGCATCTTCATTTGATAATGGTTCTTTTTCTACTAAAACATATAATCCTAAACCTTCAAGTTTTCCTTTAATTTCAGAATAATTTTTACCTTTATAATCTTCTAAAGTAATTTTAGTATCTCCAATAGAAACATACAATATTACTTCAAATCCTTCTTTTCGTTTACTTCCTACAGTTGGATTTGTTTTTATAACGCTTCCTTCTTCAATTGAATCACTTGATTGTTCAATTTGTTCACCAGCTATTTTAAATCCGGCATCTTGAATTTTATTTACAGCTTCACTTATACGCATTCCAGTTACATCAGGTATTTCAATTTGTTTTGCTTTTGTAATATATGGAATTAAAACAAAAATTGTAGTTATTATTAAAACAAGACCAACAAAAATACTTCCTAGTATTACTAATACTTTATTTTGACTTGAAAAATCGTCCTTAGTTATTTGCTTTGCGATAACTTCCTCACCTGCATTCTCTTTTTTCTTTGCTGGTTTATTATTTGCATCAACTTTCTTTTTATCAGATGCTTTTTGTTCTTGTGCTTTTTGATCCTTTACTGCTTTTAAAATTCTTGTGTCATCATAATCATATTCAGGATATTTATATGTTAATTTAAGTTCATTAGCACGAGACTCATCTAAACATGTTGTTAAGTCTTCATGCATATCTCTAGCATCTTCATATCTATTTTTGGGATTCTTCGCGGTTGCTTTTAATATGATATTTTCGATACTTTGAGGTATATCAGGAAGTTCATCCCTAATTGATGGCATTGGTTCTTTTAAATGTTTTAACGCTATTTCTACGGCATTATCTCCTCTAAAAGGAAGAAGACCGGTTAAAAGTTCATACATTAAAATACCTATTGAATATATATCACTTTGAAGGGTTGCTCCTTTACCACTAGCTTGTTCTGGTGGTAAATAATGAACACTTCCCATTACTGAATTTGTTTGGGTTAATTGAGTTGAATTCATTGCAACTGCTATACCAAAATCAGTTATTTTTATTAATCCATTTTCAAGTATTAATATGTTTTGTGGTTTAATATCACGATGTATTATGTAAGAATCATGAGCAACGCTTAAACCATTTGTTACTTGTAATATAATATCTACTACTTCAGCTGTTGTTAATTTTCCTCTTTTTTTAAGAAGATTTTTTAGATGCTTTCCTTCAACATATTCCATTACTATATAGTACTCGCCATCATCTTCACCAACATCATATACTTCAACAATATTTGGATTAGATAAGCTGGAAGCTGAAAGTGCTTCTCTTTGAAAACGTCTTACAAACTTTTCATCATTTGCAAGGTCTCCTCTTAAAACTTTTACTGCAACATTACGATCTAATATCGTGTCATAAGCAAGGTAGACATTAGCCATTCCACCTTCACCAATACTTTTGATGATTTGGTATCTATCACTAATTTTTTGACCTTTCATTATCACGCTATATCACCACTTTCTCTTATTAAATATGCAGCCGAAATATTATCGGTTCCCCCTCTTGCATTACATTTTCTAATTAATTTTACTACTTTTTCTTCAATTGTTAATTCTTCATCTAATAATACTTTTTCGATTTGTTCATCACTTAACATATTAGTAAGTCCATCACTACAAAGAAAAACTTCTTCACTTCCGTTATCAATATCAAATATATCAAGTTCAGCTTTTTCAGATGCTCCAAGTGCTTTCATTAAAACATTTTTCTTTGGATGACTTTTTGCTTCTTCTTCTGTTAAATTACCAGCTTCTATTAGTAAATTAACAAGTGTATGGTCTTTAGTTACTTTATGTAATTTTTTGTTTTTCATAACATAACCTGATGAATCTCCTATATTACCTACAATAAGAAAATCTTTAGTAAGTATAGCTATTACTACAGTTGTACCAAGCCCAGTTGAATTTTCGTTTTTTTCACCATACTCTAAAATTTCTGTATTTACTTCATTAATATTATCATTTAACCAATTTACAGCATCAAGTTTTGTTCCAATAGAGGCACTATCAGTAAATCTTTTACCTAAATGAGCAACAGCTAGAGAACTTGCGACTTCACCTTTTCGGTGTCCACCCATTCCATCTGCAACTATCATTAAATACTCATTATTAGTGTTTTTTAAAACTGTAACACTATCTTCATTATGTGTTCTAACTCGACCTGTATCTGTTAAATAAAAAGTTTTCGTATTAATCACTCTCGCTTCTTAGCTGACCACACGCAGCTTTAATGTTTCCACCAAATTCTTTTCTTATAGTTACTGTTATTTTTGCATCATTTAATATATTATAAAAATTATCCATTTTTTCTTTACTACATTTTTTATATGCAAAATTGTTTGTTTCATTATAAGAAATTAAATTTACATAAACATTCATTCCTCTTAATAAATGAACTAATGCTGTAGCATCTTCAGAAGTATCATTTATCTCATTAAGCATAACATATTCTATAGTTACTCGTCTATTAGTTTTAGCGATATAGTCCTTTAAAGTTGTAATTAAAGTGTTAATATTATACATTTTGTTTACAGGCATTATTTTATTTCTTACTTCATCTGTTGCTCCATGAAGTGATATAGCAAGATTAACTTGAGTGTCTTTTAATGCAAATTCTTTGATTTTAGGGACTAATCCACAAGTTGAAACAGTAATATGGCGAGATCCAATAGCAAGCCCTTTTGCATCATTTATAATATCAATAAAATTCATTACATTATCATAATTATCAAATGGTTCACCTATACCCATTACGACAACACTACTAATTCTTTTATTTATTTTTTCTTCAATTAATAATATTTGTTCAACCATTTCGTATACTTCTAAGTTTCTTACTTTTTTAAGTCTTCCACTTTCACAGAATTTACAACCCATGTTACATCCTACTTGACTAGAAACACATACTGATAAACCATAATCATGTTCCATTAATACTGCTTCTACTTTATTTCCATCAAGTAATTTAAATAAAAACTTTTTAACTAAATGTCCATTTAAAACTTCTTCAATTTCAATAAACTTTACTTCAAAATCATTTTTTAGCTTTTCAATAGTACTTTTTCCTACATTTGAAAATTTATCAAAATCATATTCTTTCTTTTGATATAACCATTCAATTACTTGTGTTGCTTTAAATTTCTTTTCACCAACTTCTACAAAGTAATCTTCTAACATTTTTCTTGTCTTATTTATTATATTTTCCATAAGAAAATTATAACACAAATCTACTGTATTTGTACATTCTTACTTTTATTCTTTTTAACTTTATCATTAATTTCTTTATTAAAAAATAAATTATTAATTAATTGATATCCTCCTATAATTATAAACATTATTGGAATAATTATAGTACCTTTTAAAACCATTAGTGTTTCATAAAGAGAACCAGCTGATTCATATACAAACAATATTATGCATATTCCTAATATAAAAATTGATCCGCTTGAAACAATCATGGTTATATCATAATCAAACCTTTCAAAAAATCCTGTATTATTAATAATAATTGTCATTAAAGGGATTGTTACAACCATAAAAAATATTCCAAAAAATACAAAAGAATTCATGCCAATCTTTTCTAAAAAGTTAGCATTTGCTGGATTATTAGCATCATATTTAACGACTCTATAACTTCCTTCTTTAGGAATATTATTGATTCCATAATCTGTTTCTATATAATACTTAACTTTATTTATTTCATAAACATATGTTATACTGTACGTTTTTCCATCTTTATTACCATTATATATATTATAACTATCATAATATGCTTTAGTCTTTTTATAATATTTGGTTTCATTATTTATATTATATGATGTAATTAATCCATAAATTAAGATGGCTAGACCTAAAAGAAAGAATACAACAACCATAATTATACTAAGTAATCTTCCACTTTTAACACTTAACTGTTGAATTTCTTCTATAGTCTTTTTTTTATCTTTAGTATGCTTTGGTTTTATAATAAATGCTATTGCAATCCAAAAAGGTATTGAGAATAAAAGCCACATATAATTTTTTTCTACAATTAACTCATAGCACCAAAAAATTAATATCATTATTATATAAAACATAACTACATATTTACTTATTTTATAAAATATTTTTTGCAATTTTGGTTTATTAATAAGTTCAAAGAAAGTTCCTAACAAAAGAGTATATCCTACAATTACAAAAGGTAGATAAACAAAATTATGAGATTCAATTTTAATGAAAAAAAATGTTACAACTGCACAAAATATAGACACTACAATAATTCTAATAATTCCTTTAATTTTTTGACACATATAAATCAGCTCCTACATATTATTTTCTTATGATAACTGTATCAAATTTTTATTAAAATGTCTAATTATTACTTTTATTCTTTTTAACTTTATCGAGAACTAATTTTAAACCATCTTGATCTTTATATTCATCATAAATAGATGGTGAAAACAACAATTCTTTCATTGTATATAATTTTTCTTTTTCACCTATTAGTAGTTCTTTTTCATTTGATATTTCTATTTCACGTTGTTCTAATTCAGTTTTTAATGTATCTTCTTTTAATGGAATATTTGTTTTTTCATTAATTGGTTCTTTTAATCCATTTACAAGTTCATTAATATAGCTTAAAAATGTTGCAACTTCACTTATTATAAGTGGTGTTATAGTTGCCCCAAAAAGTAATGATGGGTTTATCTCACTTATTTTAGTAATTAATTCTGTACTCATAAAATTAAGAGAATTTAAGTCTACTAAAAAGTATGATAATATTACAGTTATTGCTGCAACCCACATTTTTAATTTACCAGTCATATTTGATTTTACATTCATTTTTTCTTGATATTTCTTTTTTTGTACTACAATAATACCTAACTCTATAATAATAGGTATTATTGCGAGTGGTGTAATTGATAAAAGAATACCAAAGTTTACTAGGTTAAAAGCTTTATCTGTAATACCATCAAACATACTTCCAAAAAAAGTTGAAGCATGAAGTTTTCTTGCTAAAAAACCATCAATAAAATCAGTTAGATAACACGTGGCTGCAATTGTTGCAGCTACAACTCCCCCCATATTAATAAATATAGGAATTAGTGCAATAATACCTACTGCTCTTAATACTGTAAAAAAATTAACAATTAAAAAATTTCGTTTATCTGCCATAATAACCCCCAAAATAACTTAATTTGTATTTTCTATTGTACCAACTTTACCTATATTTGTAAAATGAATTATGTAAATACTGGTAGAATCACTAGATATTATAGAAATATCAGTAA
>JAVXUB010000021.1:0-7851 GCA_036642315.1 Bacilli bacterium | reverse complement strand
TTTTACCAGCACCAGCTCCTGCAATAAGTAAAATATTACCACTTGTTCTTATAGCGTTTTCTTGATATTTATCGGCTAATATACCATTAATTATCAATTTGTTGCCTTTCTAAAAAAGAATTTCCTGTCACTATTATTAATATCATATTTGCGTTTTATATGCAAATTTTATTTGAAGTAATAAATAGAAATGTTATAATGGGTTAGAGGTAGTAAACATGAGTAACGATAAAGAATTTGAAATAGATTTAAATATATTAACAAATAACACAAAAAAATTAATTGCAAACTATAGTGATTATAATTATTTTTTTGCAGATTTAAGAAATAATGCTTTTGGATTAGGTATATTTGTAGTAAATACATTAGTTAATTCAGGCATTAATTATATTTTTGTATCATCACTAAATGATGCAATAAAGGTACGAAGATATAATAATGAAATACCTATTTTAGTAACAGATGAAATAGATAAAGAATACATTTTTGATGCAATTAACAATAATATAACTATAACTGTGATGAGCTCTAACTATTTATTAGAAATATCAAAGCTTAAAATAAAAGATGAATTAAAAATTCATATATTGTTAGATAATGGATCAAATAAATTAGGTTTAAAAAACTATACAAAGTTAAAAGAAATAATTGATATAATAAACACAAACAAATATTTAACTTTAGAAGGTATTTATTCAGAATTAACTTCTTATGGCATTGATGATACTTTTTACTATGAACAAATGTCTATACTAAATAAGTTAATTTCAAAAGTAGGAGTAACAGATTTAATAGTACATCTTAATGAACCTTTAATGTTTCATAAAAAACCAGAAAATATTAATGGAATAAAGTTTGATTTATCACTTTTTGGTATAACTAATAAATATGAAGATAATATTATAAATAACTTAAAACGTAAAACAATCGAAAAAAAGTATGGAGACTTATCTTTTAAAGACTTAAATATAAACCTTGATTTAGTTTTTTCAATAACAAGTAAGGTTATATCACTTAATTGTGGTAAAAAAGAAGAATTAGTTGGTAAAAAACATATTTTAAAACAAGATTCATTACTTGGAATTATCGGAATAGGGTATAAGTCTGGCATAACAGGAAGTTTAAAGTCAGTTTTAATTAATGGTAGTACTTATGAAATAATAGCATCATTCTTAGACTATATAATAGTTTTAATTGATGAATCCGTAAAAGTAAATGATAAAGTTTATATAATAAGTAATAGAAATAATATTTATAAGTTAATAGAAAAGTTAAATACAAATAGATATTATTTAATGACTACTTTAAATAGTAATATTAAAAGAATATATAAAGATAATGATGAATTAAAGGAAGTGTTTTATTAATGATAGAAAATATTAAAAAAGTAGTAGGTGCTGCTTTTATAGAAGATGGTAAACTATTAATTGTTCAGTCAAAAAGAAGTAGTAGAACAAATTCATGGACATTTGTTGGTGGTGGAATAGAAAAGGGCGAAACAGAAATTGAAGCTTGCATTAGAGAAGTCGGGGAAGAAATACATAATAATTTTACGATTAACGAAAGTAATTTAACTCCAGTTATGTGCTTTAAAGAGAGTGCTGCAAGTGATCCCACTTTAACTATTGAAATGAATGTATTTATATGTAATAAGAAAATAAATGTAGATTTAATACCTAATGAAGAAATATTACATTATCATTGGTTTAAAATAGGCGAAACAGAATATAACTTATCATCATCAATAAGAGACCATTTTCTACCATTTGCTATTGAAAAAGGCTTAATTTTCTAAATTTGTTAACAAAAAAGCAAAAATGGGTTGCACAAATAAAAATGTTATAGTATAATTTATCTTGTCTTAACAGATGCAATTTAAAAATTGTTTTGGGCGATTAGCTCAGTTGGTTAGAGCACCTGCCCTACAAGCAGGGGGTCGTAAGTTCGAGTCTTACATCGCCCACCATAATAGATAGTAAGATTAACTAATATGGTTAGTCTTTTTTTAACAATTTATGCATCTGTTAGAATATTATATATGTATAATGGAATATTTATTTTATACTAATTTAACTAATATATACCTTAAATTTTATTAGACAAAATCTAGGTAAAATTGTGTAAAAAAATGTTGCATTATAAATTGATATATAGTATAATCAAGAAGACGTCGAACAAAACGCCTTGTATGTTCGATAAAATGCCGACATAGCGTAACTGGTAGCGCAACTGACTTGTAATCAGTAGGTTGGGAGTTCGACTCTCTCTGTCGGCACCATTAAATATGGAGGAATAGCGAAGTGGTCAAACG
This sequence comes from Bacilli bacterium, assembly GCA_036642315.1. Lineage (GTDB taxonomy): Bacteria > Bacillota_I > Bacilli_A > RF39 > UBA660 > Onthocola_B. Next base: position 5,540 of record JAVXUB010000021.1, on the reverse strand, counting down.
CGGCAGACTGTAAATCTGTTCCTTAGGGTTCCATAGTTCAAATCTATGTTCCTCCACCATTTGTTTTTGCCTCGTAGCCAAGTGGTAAGGCATCAGACTTTGACTCTGACATTCCGAAGGTCCGAATCCTTCCGAGGCAGCCAATATTTATTTTGTTCCGCTAGCTCAGTTGGTAGAGCATTTGACTTTTAATCAAAGGGTCTTGAGTTCGAATCTCAAGCGGGACACCAAATAGTCAAATAACCCTGTATTTACGGGGTTTTTTAATGAATAAATAATACTAGGTATACTTTAGGTACACTTTACTTTAAATTATTAATTATAGTTGATATTCATCAACTTCTATATTAACATTTACACTATTTATGTTATAATTATTTAGGAAAAAGAGGTATATATGAAAAAAGAAGACAATAATATTAAAAAGGAATTAAAGAAAGTAAACATAATGTTGTATTTTGTTTTAGCTTTATCAGTAGTATCAATTATACTTACTATTGCATTAAACGGTAGTAAGAAAAAAGATAAAGATTTAAATGATACTACTATGATGAATGAAGTTACAGTAAAAGATGTATTACATATGTTTGAATCTAAAAAACAATTTGTTTTATACATAGGTAGAGATAATTGTTCAATTTGTACTGAATTACTTCCAACACTTAGAACAGCACAAAAAGAAAAGAATTTTATAACTCAATATATGAATTTAATTAATGTCGATCGTACTACTGAAGATTGGAAAAAGTTAGTAAAACTTCTTGATGCTAAAACTACAGCTTCAATTGGAGAAGATGAAAAAAGTGAGAAGGTAACTGAAACTTATGGTTATTTTGTAGATAAGTATGGATTTACTCCAATGGTAGTAGTAATTAATAATGGTAAACAAGAAGCTGGATTTATTGGTACTAAAACATTAATTGATTATAAATCATGGCTAGAAAATTCTGGCATTTAAAAAAGATACAAAAGTATCTTTTTATTTGTCATAATCTTCAATTAATGTCTTAGATTTATGTGGTTCATCTAACAAAAGATTATTATAATTTTGTTGTCTTTCAGCTTCATACAACACAATTGCAACACTATTTGATAAGTTTAATGCTCTAACATTTTCACTCATTGGTATCCGCATACATTTTTCTATATTGTTATGTAATATACTTTTATCAATTCCAGTTGATTCTTTTCCAAAAACAAAATAAATGTTTTCATCATGGTTACTATAATCAAAAGAAGTATGTGGTTTATGTCCATATCTAGTTAAAAAATAAAATGTCCCTTCGTTTTTACTTAAAAAGTCATCATAATTTTCATAAACAGTATAATCACATTTATCTATATAATTAACACCACTTCTTTTAATTGATGCATCATCTAGTTTAAACCCTAAAGGTTTTATTAAATGTAACTTTGTGTTAGTTGCAATGCAACTTCGCATAATATTACCTGTATTTTGTGGTATTTCAGGCTCGAATAATACTATATTAATCATTTTCTTTCCTCCTATAAAAAAGACCGTTTTAACGGCCTATAAATTCATGTATATCAAGTAACTTTTGAAAATCTCCAGCATTAATTGGATTTGAATCATTTCTAAGTACAACTCCATCACTTGCTAAAACTCCATCTTTATAATATAAAATTATAGGTACTCTTTTAATAACATCAGTTTTAAAAGCATTATTAATTCTAACTAAGTAATTATCTTCTTTCATTATATCGGTGACATTTAAATAATAAAAACGATCACCTAAAGCATACTTATCAATTATTGGTTTTAATCCTTTTTCTAAATTATAAGTATCTTTATTATTAGTATAACTAATTAAAATAAAGTATTCAGTAGGGGGTTCACTCAAAATTTGATTTACTTCATCTAAATTTTTAATTTTTAAACTAACAGAGTCATTTTTAACTAAATAACTTTCCGATAATTTTTCTTCTTGTTTTACATTATACCAACTGTAAACATAAATTCCAAACAAAACTACAAATAAAACAACTATTCCAATAATTAAGTAATTTTTCTTTGTAACTAGTTTTTCATCTTTTTTTAACTTCTTTACTTCTTTAATATTATCCTTGTTTTTTACTTCCATAATATCACTCGCCTTTCATTATAATAGTATCATATTTTTTCTTTTTTTAACATATCAATTTTTATTAATCATTATCTTTTTCTTCTAATTTTACTAAAACATCTCTTGGTTTAGAACCGTTTTGTGGTCCTACAATTCCACGACTTTCAAGTAAGTCCATCATTCTAGCAGCCCTATTATAACCAAATCTAAATCTTCTTTGAATTAGAGATGCACTTATTTTTCCCGCTTGTATTGCAAACTCAACAACTTCATTATAAGATTCATCATCATTACTTCCAATACTATTTGTACTTCCGCTAGTTGTGTTAGACGATGCACTTACAATATCTTCATCATACTTGACAGTTCCTTGTCCTTTACAATAATCAATTAATTTTTTAATTTCATCATCTGATATAAAACATCCTTGGATACGAGTAGGGGTTGAGTCACCCATAGGGAAGAATAACATATCTCCTTTTCCTAAAAGTTTTTCAGCTCCACCTTGATCTAAAATTGTTCTTGAATCTATTTGACTTGATACTGCAAAAGAAATTCTTGATGGAATATTGTTTTTTATTAAACCTGTTATTACATCAGTAGAAGGTCTTTGTGTTGCAACAATTAAATGTATTCCCGCAGCTCTTGCCATTTGTGTAATTCTTGTAATTGAATCTTCAACTTCTTTACTTGCTACTAACATTAAATCTGCAAGTTCATCAATTATTACTACTATATAATGCATTCTTTGAAGTGGACTTTCTGGGTGTCTTCTATTTTCTTTATCTATCCATTCATTATATACTGTTATATTTTTAAATTCTTTTTCACTAAATAAATCGTATCTTCGTTCCATTTCAACACATATTTTTTGAAGTGTTAAACTAGCTTTTTTCGGATCACTTACAACAGGACAAAGTAAATGAGGTATACCATTATAATTAGTTAATTCAACTTTTTTTGGATCAACTAATACAAGTTTTACTTCTGTTGGTTTATACCGCATTAATATTGATGCAATTATTCCATTTATACAAACTGATTTACCACTACCAGTAGAACCTGCTACTAATAAGTGGGGCATAGTAGTTAAATCAAATACTTTAGCATTACCCATTATATCTTTTCCAAGTGCTGCACATATTTTAAAATTTGATTTTAAGTTTTCATTTGATTCAAGTACTTCTCTTAATGTAACACTACTAATTGTCGGATTAGGTATTTCTACACCAATAGTGCTTTTCCCAGGAATAGGGGCTTGAATTCTAACATCCTTCGCAGCAAGAGCAAGTGATATTTCCTTACTTATACCAACAATTCTACTTACCTTTGTCCCAGCTGGAACTGTAAGTTCATATTGTGTTACAGCAGGCCCTATATGTATTTCTACAACATTTGCACTTATTCCAAAATCATTTAATACTCTTTCTAATATTTCTTTATTACTTCTTGTAAAATCAGTTGAATTAACTTTTTTAACTACTTTTAAAGGATTAAATACTTGATTAAATTTAGGTAATATGTAATATTCATCTTCTTCTTGCTTAGGACTTTCTTTTTCTAAAGATTCTTGTACAATTGGTTTTTGTTTTAATTCTTCCATACTAGTTATTATTACTTTATCATTTTTTTCAATTTCATTTCTAACAGGTACATCTTCATTTGCGTTACTTATTGGTATTTCATTTTCTTTATTATCATTATTTTTACTTTTGTTTTTCTTTTTAAACATTTTTCCAAAAATTCCAAAAAACTTTTTAAAGACATCCGAGACTGTTACATCAAGTGTTAAAACCATTCCAAATACAAACAATATTATTAAAACTATACTAGTTCCGGTTTTACCAAAAAATCCATATAGCAAAGATATAAAACAAGCTCCTATTAAACCACCACCTATAACTATTGAAGATGGACCACTAGTGTTTAGTGCATTACTTGATGGAATAGTAGTCATTCTTTCCATATAATTATTATAAGTATTATTAATTATTTCTTTAGGACTACCTGATAAATTTAAAAATTGATAATGTGTTACTACTAAAAGAATACCTAAAAGTATATATAATCCAATTAATTTTTGACTAGAAAACTTAGGCATTTTCCTTTTAAATAACATATAAGCTCCAAGTGCGATAATAATAAATAATAAAACTATCCACCAAGTTCCTGCTAGAAACATTGAAAACTTCTTTATTAAAGAACCAATGTAACCAAATCCAAAACCGATTATTCCAATTAATATTAATATCAAACCAGTAAGCTCAATACTATAACTAAAATTACTATTATTTTCTTTTGTTTTTTTCTTCTTCGCCATTTTTCTATTCACCTTAAATTAATTATAACTTATGTACTCCTTTTTATCAAACAAAATCTTAGTTTTAAACCTATACAAGGCTAGTAAAAACACATACTATACAATTGAAGGAGGCAATTATGTTATTTGATGAAAATGTTGGTTTTATTTCTTTTGATTTATACAAAAAAGATGATAAAAAACCTGAATGTCATAATTTATTAAATACCGATGAAGGTTTTTTAAAAGGTAATATGTTTATAGATGAATATATTCCATATAAGAATTATAATTATAAGAAATTAACCCCAACAACAAAAAAAGAACAATTATTGTTTGAAATAATGGAACTTAGTTTTGCAATTAATGATATTAATTTAAAATTAGATTTAAACCCAAAAGATGAATTTTTAAATAATTCTTTTAAAAGATTAGTAGATAAATCTTGTAAAAAAGAAAGTGAATATGTTTGTACGTACGGACCACTTGAAGTAATTGATAGTGAATCTAATACTTTTGATTGGATTAATAGTCCGTGGCCGTGGAATGAACAAGCGGATGGTGAAAAATATGTTTAAATATGTAAAACATTTAAGTTATCCAATAAATATTAAGAAAAAAGATTTAAAAATGGCAAAATATTTAATTACTCAATATGGTGGACCAAATGGAGAACTTGGTGCAGCAATTCGTTATTTTAGTCAAAAGTTTACTATGCCAGATGATTATGGAAAAGCTCTTTTAAATGATATTGCAACAGAAGAATTAGGTCATTTAGAAATGGTAGGTTCTATGGTCCATCAACTTATAAAAAATGCAACAATTGAAGAAATAAAAATTGCAGGTTTAGAAAGTTCTTATATAGACCATCGAAAGGGAATTTATCCGTGTGATGCCAGTGGTGTACCATTTAATGCTGTAGGTATTGCAGTAACAAGTGATCCACTTGCAGATTTATCTGAAGATATGGCAGCAGAACAAAAAGCAAGAAGCACTTATGAAAACTTAATTGATATGGCTACTGATGAAGATGTAATCGGTCCACTTCTATTTTTAAGACAAAGAGAAGTAGTCCATTTTAATCGCTTCAAAGAACTATATGATTATTATAAAGAAAAAGGATATTAAACTTAGCTAACTTTAGTTAAGTTTTTTTA
>JAVXUB010000020.1:0-8003 GCA_036642315.1 Bacilli bacterium | reverse complement strand
TTAAATATACAGCGTTTGTAAAGTTATTCCACTCTACTGGAATAACTTTACAAATGCTGCATATTATATTATAATGAAATAGAGGTGACTTACTATGTTAAAAAGAGAAAAGTATTTATCAAAGATAAGAGGGTTTTACCATTCTGAATCTTTAATTAAAATTATATACGGAATGAGAAGAAGCGGTAAATCTGTTATTTTAATGCAAATAATAGATGAGATTAAAGAAAATGGAATAAATGAAGAAAATATCATATATATAAATTTTGAATCTTTAAAATACGATTTTATTAAAACTGGTAAAGATTTATATAATTATATTGAACTATTAAAAACTAATAATGATAAATATTATGTCTTTTTGGATGAAGTCCAAAAAGTTGAAGATTTTGAATTAGGAGTTAATTCTTTAAGAATAACTAATAATTATAGTATTTTTATAACTGGATCTAACAGTAGAATGACATTCTTGGAATTATCTACTGATTTATCAGGTAGATATGTAAGCTTTAGAATTAATCCTTTATCATTTAAAGAAATTGTTTTGTTAAAAGGTATAAAAGAATCTGATTATGAAGAACTGTTATATGATTATTTTAAATGGGGAGGATTACCGCAAAGATTTTTATTTGATAATGATGAAGACTTAACTAGTTATTTATCAAGCGTTTATGATTCTATAATTTTAAAGGATATTGTAGAACGTTTGAATATCAAAGATATATCTTCCTTTAATAAAGTTCTACAATATGTTTTAGATACTGAATCAAGAGAATTTTCACGGGATAATGTAATTGACTATTTAAAACGTGAACATCATGAAATAGCAAACGATACTTTATATAGTTATCTTGAAGCACTTTGTTCTACTTTTATAATGAATAAAGTATACAGATATGATATACATGGTAAGAGTATATTAAAAACTTTAAACAAGTATTATTCTAATGATTTAGGGATAAAACAAATAAAAACAAATTCTGAAGATTTAAATTATTCTGTTGCTCTTGAAAATGTTGTTTATAACGATTTAATTAGAAAGGATTATAAAGTATTTATTGGTAAAACGAAAAAAGGAGAAATTGACTTTATTGCTTCTAAAAATAATAAATTTAAATATATTCAAGTTTGTTTTGATTTAAGTAATGAAGAAACAAGAAAAAGAGAATTCTCTGCTTTTGATGAAATTAAAGATAGTGAAAAATATGTTATTACACTTAATAAGGAAGATTATTCAACTAATGATATAAAATGTTTAAATATTTTTGACTTTTTAATGAATGATACTTTTTAACTTAAAAGACTGCAAATTTTATAATTTGCAGTCTTTTAGATAAATTTTCTTTTTTTCATCATTTCATTTTCACAATTTAAAAGTATGATTGATATTGAAAGGAGATGGATGGATGAATATAAAGATTATTGGTAGTAATTGTAGTAATGGTATTAAACTTAAGAAGATGCTTTTTAAAGCAATAAATGATGTAGATGAAGTTATTAATGTCGAATTAAAAGACGATCAATTATCTTTAAATAAATATAATATTAAAAATATCCCCGGTCTTGTAATAAATGGTAAATTACTAAGCGAAGGTAAAGTACTTACAGACCGGGAAATAAAAAAATTTATTAAGTCATACGCATAATAAATAAAAACTACCATGGAGTTTTACTCCATGGTAGTTTTTTTATGTTCTATCTTAAAAATAAATATAATGATAGAACAAAGAAGAATAAACCTAAAACTAATGTTGTTCTACTGATGATTAGTTCAAGTCCTCTTTCTTTCATATTTTGAAAAAGGTTTTCGTTTCCACCAGTTATAATTTGACCGGCATCACTTGCTTTACTACCTTGTAGTAAAACAATAGCAATCATTAAAATTGATACTACTAATAATAAATTTTCTAACATGCTTTACACTTCCTTTATCTTTTTATCTTTTTTAGGTTCTTCTATTTCTTCTTCAACCTTAATTGAACCAGTTTTTACAATTGATTCAATTTGTTCTTTTGTTAATGTTTCATACTTTATTAAAGCATCGCTTAGTTGCATGATTAATTCTTTGTTTGCTCCAATAATCTTTTTTGCTTTTTCATAACATTCTTCAATAATTTTTCTTGTTTGTTGATCTATTTCTAGTGCTACTTGATCAGAGAAGTTTTTTCCCTTTGCATAGTCTCTACCTAAGAATACACCTTCAGACTTTTCTTCATATTGAACAGGACCTAAGTCACTCATTCCATATTCAGTAACCATACTTCTTGCTATTCTTGTTGCTTTTTTAAAGTCATCACTTGCTCCTGTAGAAATTTCATGAATGAACATTTCTTCACTTACACGGCCTCCTAAAAGTCCGGTAATTTGTGCAAGCAATTCTGTTTTTGTTAAAACAGAAATCTTTTCTTCTTTTGGTAACATCATAGTGTATCCACCAGCCATACCTCTTGGTATGATAGTTATTTTATGAACTTCATTAGCATCTTCTAATTTTAAACCAATAACAGCATGACCTGATTCATGTAAACTGACAAGTTTCTTTTCTTTATCAGTTATCTTTCTTGTAGTTTTAGCTGGTCCAAGCAATACTCTATCTGTTGCTTCATCAATTTCATCCATTGAAATTGCACTTTTGTTTCTTCTTACAGCAAGTAGTGCTGCTTCATTAAGCAAGTTTTCTAAATCTGCTCCACTAAATCCTGGAGTTCTTAAACTTAAATTATCTAGTTTTACATCTTTACCTATAACTTTATTTTTAGCATGAACTGCAAGTATTGCCTCACGCTCACGAGCGTCTGGTAAACTTACTGTTACTTGTCTATCAAATCTTCCTGGTCTTAATAGAGCTGGGTCTAATACATCTGGTCTATTAGTTGCTGCAATAATAATTATTCCAGTATTTTCACCAAATCCATCCATCTCAGTTAATAATTGGTTTAGTGTTTGTTCTCTTTCATCATGACCACCACCTAAACCAGTTCCACGTTCACGTCCAACTGCATCTATTTCATCTATAAAGATTAAACAAGGTGCACTTCTTTTTGCTTCTTTAAACATATCTCTTACACGACTTGCTCCAACTCCTACAAAGAGTTCAACAAAGTCAGATCCACTTATAAAGAAAAATGGAACACTTGCTTCTCCAGCGATAGCTTTAGCAAGTAAAGTTTTACCAGTTCCTGGAGGGCCTACTAAAAGGACACCTTTAGGAATTCTTGCTCCAAGCTTTTCGAACTTCTTAGGATTTTTTAAAAAATCTATAAGTTCGGAAACTTCTTCTTTTTCTTCTTCTAATCCAGCTACATCACTAAATTTCTTTTTATCTTCATCATTACTTAATCTTGCTTTACTCTTACCAAAATCCATTGAATTTTTATTAGAGTTAGCAAGCTTACCAAATATGAAGTACATAGCTACTACAATTAGTATTAATGGTAGTACATTAATAAGTACATACATAAACATGCTTCCACCTGGGTCAGCTTCTGTTTGGTATTCCTTTATGTTGTTTTTATCAACATAAGTAAGTACATTAGTAAGTTCATTAGTAACTACCTTTGCTTCAAATGATTCAGTTTTTTTATAACCATCTAACTTACCTGTTATATAAAATACACTTTCATCACTTTTAGGTGTAACAGTTATTTCTGTGACCTTATCTTCTTTTAATGCAGTAATTAATTCTCCAGTAGATAAATCATTGACTTTATCTTTTTGAAAATTAAGAATTGCAAATACCATAGTTACTACACATATTAATATTAAATATGGTAGAAAATTTTTAAAATAATCAGTTTTCTTTGTTTTTACATTCATTTTTTCTTTCACCTTGCCTCGTATTTAATTATTATATCATATTTTTCATTTATGTCTTTAGCAAATTTTGATTTTTTTACACCTGCTATCCATAAAACTTCATTATTACTATCTGTTAAAACAGGAATGATATCTCTTTTATCTAATTCAACTTTTTCATCTATTAGAATATCGCTTATTTTTTTTGTTCCAACCATATTTAAAACATTCATTTTATCACCATTAATTCTATTTCTTACAATTAATGGTAACATTAATTCTTTACTATTAAGTCTAATAACAAAATTGCTGTCATCATCAATTTTTTTAACTTCTTTTAGTTCCCAATCATCCGTTTTTAATGAACCATTAAAAACAAAATTAAAATCACATCTACCTTTTGCTTCTCTAATAATCAACTTATCATATGTCTTAGTTGCTTTATATCCACTATTTAGATTGATACTTCTATTATTACCACTAAGTAACTTTAATACACCATTTATTTGATTATCTGATATATCTAACCATGAAGTACTTTGAATACGTCTTATTACTTCTTCAATTACTTTTCTTTTAATGAAATCAGTTTCATTTATAAGACCTTTTATATCTATTTCATTATTAATGTTAATAACTCCTAAGTTATTAACATAAGTTTTGATAAATTCATCATAATTCTCTAGTTCTTCACTAAACTTTTTATATTTAAGATGAATATTTTCATCTTCTTCTTTTAAATATGGAAGTATATTTAATCTATATCTGTTTCTTGTATAAGACTTATCCATATTACTTTTATCAGTTACATAACTAATATTGTTTTTTAAACAATATTCAAGAATTTCTTTTTTAGTTACACTTATAAGTGGCCTTATAAGTGTAAAAGAATCTAGGTTAGTTTCTTTTTTAAATCCTAAGTAACCACTTAGGTTACTTCCTCTAGTTATACGCATTAATATAGTTTCTATTAAGTCATCTCCATGGTGTGCTGTGCACACATATTTAGCATTATACTTAATAGCAGTTTCTTTAAAAAAGTCATATCTTTTGTTGTGTCCTAATTGTTCAGAAAATTTTTCAGTTTTAAATTCTGTAAGATTTAAATATTCAAAAATAATATTGTTTTTTAAACAATAGTTTTCCACAAATATTTTTTCTTCTTCACTAACACGCCTTAAATTATGATTAACATGAGCACATATTACATTAACATTAAGATTTTTTCTTAACTCACACACTAAGGAAAGTAGACACATTGAATCTGGTCCACCACTACAAGCAACCACAATAGAATCATCGTTATTAATTATTTCTTTTAAATATTTAATTGTTTCTTGCATTTATTCTTCCCTCGGGAAATATTGTACTAAATATATTAATAAATGTCCATTAAAAATATTAGATTAATTTACTTTAATTTTCTTAAGTTATTTATTAATAAATCCATAATACTTCCATCTAATATTTTTTCTGGTTCAAAAGATTCATAATTAGTACGATGATCTTTTACTAACTTATATGGTTCTAGGATATAACTTCTTATTTGACTTCCAAAGTTTATACTAGATTCTGTTTCTTTTAATTTATTAAGTTCATTAATTTCTTTATCTAACTCTAACATATAAAGTTTATTTGCAAGCATTTTTAATGCTTGCTCTTTATTCTTTAACTGACTTCTTTCATTTTGACAAGTTACAACTATCTTACTAGGTAAGTGTGTAATTCTAACTGCAGAATTAGTAGTATTAACAGATTGACCTCCTGCACCACTTGAGTGGTACACATCAATCTTTAAATCTTCTTCTTTAATATTAATGTTTATTTCTTTTTTTATTTCTGGAGTTACATTAATTGATGCAAAAGAAGTGTGCCTTCTTTTGTTAGAATCAAAAGGTGAGATTCTTACTAATCTATGCACTCCAGTTTCATGTTTTAAATAACCATAGACATAGTCCCCGCTTATTTTTATAGTTATACTCTTAAGTCCTGTTTCTTCTCCTTTTTGTTCTTCTATTATTTCCCAGTGAAAGTTTTCTTTTTCAGAAAACCTTTCATACATCCTTGAAAGCATAAAAGACCAGTCACAGGCTTCTGTTCCACCAGCTCCTGAATGTATTTCTATATAAGCGTTTAACTCATCAAATTCACCGCTTAAAAGAATAGATGTTTCTAGTTCATCTATTTTCATTTCATAATTCTTTATTTCAGGGTCAACAAGAACCAAGATGTCTTCATCTTGGTTTTCATTAATTAATTCAATTGTCTCATTTATTTCATTATATAAGATATTGTATTCATTTACTTCTTTTTTTAAATGCGTTAGCTTTTTGTTTATTTCATTAGCTTCATCAATATTAGACCAGAAAGCTTCACCATTTTGTTTTTCTTCTAATTCACTAATTGACTTAAGTTTTTCACTTAAGTCAAAGAGCCCTCCCAAGACTAGTAATTCTTTCTTTTAAACTAACTAATTTATTTAGTAATTCATTTTTATTCATAAGTCCTCCTATTTCTCAATAGTAGCAACTTGATTAATAGTGCTTACTGAATAAGTAATTTTTACTTTATCTCCTACTTTTATAAATGGTAAAACATTTTTATCTATTTTTATAGATGCCATATAAAAGTTATTATCAATATCTGTAATATAATAATAAGTATTACTATCAATTACTGCTCCAGTAATTGATTTAATAGTTATATCCTTTTTAAGTAAATTGTTTTCATCATAATCAGTTATATCTCCAAGATACTTTTTAGCTGCTGCTTCTATTCCTAAAGATGCATCACTTACTACTACTTTTTGATAATCAGTTACATCTATAAATGCATACATTTTTACTAAACCAGCATTATCTTTTAAACTTAAAAGATAAGTTGGTTTGTTATTTAAATTTATTAAAAGTGGAAATGATGCATCATATTCTTTTTCTTGAACTAATCCCTCAGCTGATGCCATAGCACTATATTCTTCAGCTCCAGGAGCTGCATAATATCTTGTTTCTTTAGTTCTTAAATTTACCATAACAAAACCTAAATTTGATTCATCTCCAGAAACTGATGTAATTCCTGTATATAAGAATACATCATCATCTAGTACTAAATATGTATATCCTTTAGTCGTATTAATAACATTTTTTTGTCCAAAGATAGAATTTAAAAATCCATTTTTATATTCTCCCCATTGGTTTAATTGTTCAATTATAAGTTCTGCTGGATAGACATGGTCTATCCAAGTAGGAACTTCTCCAACTTTCTTTTTAACTGATTCTCCAGTAATTGGATTAAAGATAATAACACCTGTTATTTCTTTTTTTAATCCAATTGCTGTATACTTTACAGTTGGTATAATCCAATATGGATTTCCTTCATTATCAACTTCAAAATTAGCTTGATCAAATATTGTAGTTGGATACTTTATTCTTAATTTACGATATAAGTTTTCAAAAAAGTATGCACTAGGCATGTATTTCATGCCTTTATCTAAAGTAACAAGCTTTGCTTCTCCATTTACAGAGTTAACTGTAATATAACCTTTTATACCATCTTTTCTATTAGTAAAATATTTAATTAAGCCATCATATTCAATTGGTGTAATTCTAACTATTTGATCATTATAATTAATTTGTGTATACAAACTACTTACATTAAACTGACTTACCCAGTCAGTTGCTTGACCCATTTTTCTATCTCCAAGTTTTTGACTACTTGCTTTATCAAGAAGTGGAATTTTTGTAAAATCAACAGGTAATACATCTTCATTAAACTTTCTAGTTTCATCTACAGTAATTCTTTTTGCATACTTTTTAGCATTAAAAAGTGGAGTAGATAGAAAAGTTATAATAAACATTATACCTATTATACTTATAACAATACTAAGAATCCATTTTATACCCTTTGTTGGTTTAATATTAAAAGTTCTATTTTTTATATTATCTTTCATTGTTAATGGAATTAACAACATAATATAAATAAAACCTAACATAAAAATATATGACCAAAAAGTTGGTGCAGTTAAGTTTATAGGTGGCAACATAAAATAATATAATATAACTGATAACAATATCATAAGTAATACTAAAATAATTTTGTTTCTTTTCATAAGTTAACCTTTCTAATATAATATGTTCTAATTTTGTTGGCCCTTTTTCTTATGAAAAAGGGCTTGTGCGTCGATAAAATCGACGCTATACTTTTAATTTCTT
>JAVXUB010000019.1:0-8662 GCA_036642315.1 Bacilli bacterium | reverse complement strand
TTTTCTTTTAATATTTCAAGTGCTTTATGCATTTTCATATCATATTTTACTACATCAAGTGAACCATATGCTTTTACTAGTTCTTCAACTGTTATTCCATATTGTTCAGCTATCTTTTTAGATTCTGTATCTATTTCTTCTTCAGTAAAATCAATTTTTTCAGCTTCTGATATACCTTCAATTAAATAACGATATTTTACTCTTTTTTCAGCTTCAGGCATCATTTGTTTATGTAATGCTTCATGGTCTGTTCCTGTAATTTGATAATATGTTTCAATATCCATTCCTTGTTGGTGTAATTGTTCTTGATATTGATCAATCATTCTATGAACTTCTTCATCAATTATTTCAGGATTAATAGTTACTTTTAAATTACTTGATGCTTTTTCTAAACATTTTTCAATAAAAGCATCTTCATTTTCATGTTCTTTTCTATGATGTAATTCTTCTTCTATTAATTTTTTTAATTCAGTTTCATTTTTAATATCATCATATCCTAAATCTTTATAGAAATCTTCATTTATTTCTGGTAATGATCTAGTTTTTACTTCTTTTATTGTAACATCAAAAGTTACAGCTTTATTTTTTAAGTCTTCAACATAGTTTTCTGGGAATGTTAACTCTAATTTTTTTGTATCTCCAGTAGCTAGCCCTACAATTCCTTCTTCAAATCCAGGAATAAATGAGTGTGAGCCTATTTCAAGTGGGAAGTTTTCTCCACTACCACCTTCAAGAAGTGCTCCATCTACATAACCTTTAAAATCAATTATAGCAGTGTCACCTTCTGTAATAACACCGTTTTCCTTAACTATAACATCAGCTAACTTATTTCTAAGTGATTCAATTTCATCATTTACTTCTTTTTCAGTTATTTCAATTTTTTCTTTTTTAATTTTTAAATTTTTATATTCTCCTAAAGTTACATCAGGTTTTGTAATAACAGTAAATTTAAAAATAACATTTGTATCACTTACTCCAGTTACATCTACTGTTGGTTCAATTATTGGTACAAGTTTATTTTCACTAAGTAGTTTTTTATATGCTACATTAATTGAATCATTTACTGCATCCATATATAAAGATTCTAGTCCAAACTTTTTAATATAAATATCTTTTGGAGCTGATCCTTTTCTAAATCCATCAATTTTTACTTCTTTGTTTTTTTGCTTAAAAGTTTTATCTAAACTTTCAATCCATTCTTTTTCTAATTTAATTTCGATTTCATGTACATTATTCATTTATTTTTCCTTCTTTCAAACTTATATTATTATAATATATTACATATTATTTAGCAACACATTAAGCTATTTTATCAATTTTTATAAAGTAACTTCCATTTGGACTTGTTACTTCAACTTTATCACCAATTTTATGTTTTAATAAAGCAGTTCCTAGAGGTGACTCATTTGATATTTTATTATTGAATGGATCAGCTTCCATAGAACCTACTATTTTATATTCATCAGTTTCTCCATCATCATAACTTATTGTTACAAGGGATCCTAAACTAACTATTGTTTTATCTGAATTATCTATTATTTCACAATGTTCTAATTGGAACTCTAAATCAGCAATTTTAGCCTCAATTACAGCTTGTTCATTACGTGCTGCATCATAGTCAGCATTTTCAGATAAATCACCTAAAGCTCTTGCTTCTTTTAATGCTTTTATTATATCTGGTCTTCTTACAGTCTTAAGTTCATTTAATTCAGTTTCAGCTTCTAAAAAGCCTTCCGCTGTCAGAACAAATTTATTTTCTTTTTTCATAATCTGATCTCCTTTTATATCTAATAACAAGTACTAATATTACTATAGTTTCATACTTTTGTCAAACACTTTTATATTATATGAAATATGTCTAATTTAATGCAAAAAAGTGTTATTTTATTCAACTGGATCAAATACTTTTACACGCATCATATCATTGATATTTAATTTATTTTTAACAACCATTTTAATAATCATTTGTGGGTGTCTTGCTACTTCTATTTGGTTTCCTGTTTCATCCATTATAGACTCAACTTTATAATTAAATGTTTTTATAGAGGGACCAAAAAACTGTACTTCATCCCCTATTTTAAAATAGTTTCTTTGTTCGATAGTTGCAATAGAGTTTTCTTCATCATAATCAAGTACTAAACCTAAAAAGTCTTGATTTGATAATTCTTCGCGACCATTAAAATATTGTTCATTTACTCCGGGAAGTTTATCGTAAAACTGTGGAGTAGAATCTCTATTAGCGCATCGGTTTAATATGTTCAAATAATATTCTTTTTCACTTTCTTTTAGTGTATGCCTCTTTATTTTATCAATTAATCTTCGATAAGTTAGTAAAACAGTTGAAACATAATAAATTGATCTCATACGTCCTTCTATTTTAAATGATGATATACCAATATTTATCATATCTTCAATATAATCGACCATATTTAAGTCTTTTGGAGTAATAGTTAAATCTGCTTTTTCGGGTATTTCAAAACTCCAACGACATATTTGAGCACAACCACCACGGTTTGAATCTCTTAATGTTAGATAGTTTGATAAAATACATTTACCACTAAAAGAAGTACACATAGCACCATGAATGAAGTTTTCAATTTCTATACCTGTATCTTCTTTGATACGTATTATATCTTCACGAGATGCCTCACGTGCTAAAACTACTCTAGTTACACCTAAGTCTTGCCAAAACTTAACACTTCGACTATTCATAACACTTGCTTGAGTAGATAAACATAAACTATATTTTAAATTAAGTTCATTTGATAACTTTATAACTGCAATATCACTTGCAATTATACCATCAACTCCAATTTCGTTTAGTGAAATTAAATATTCTTTTAAACCAGTAAAGTCTTCGTCATGAAAAACTATATTTACAGTAACATATACTTTTTTATTTAATGAGTGAGCGAGTACTACTGCATCAGTAATTTCACTTATACTAAAGTTTTTAGCATTTGCTCTTAAACTAAAGTTTTGACCACCAAAATAAACTGCATCTGCACCATATAAAAATGCAAATTTCATTTTTTCCATTTCACCAGCTGGAGCAAGTAATTCAGGCATATTTACACATCTCCTTTTAGTTTATAAGTAGTTTTATTATAAAGAAAACCTGCGTCACTAGGAACATTTGTTACATCACTTTTTAAAACTACATTACAAATACTATCTTTATCTAAAAATACTGGATTGTACCAATAATATAAAACATTATCACTATTTAATAACTCTAGTGCATTATAATAGTTTTTTCCATAAAAAACAGTTCCAAAAGTATTTTCATATATACGAAAATATTTATCTTTTGATTCAACTTTTACTTCGATATTAGAAGATAAATTTTCATTATAGTTTTCATTATAATTTTTTAATAATGAACGTCTTGAATACATTAAAGGCATAAGTCCAAAAACAGGTAAAACTAGTTTTTTTAAAGAACTTTTTAATATAAAAAGTATTTCTTCTTTAGTAATATCACTTGATACTATAACTGAATCTACATAATCTAAATAATAATTAATAGATACACTGTTATTTCCTATATGACTTAAATATAATATCTTTACAATATTTAAATATTCTATAAGATCTAAAACTCCTAAATCATCAAATACAATTCCTTTTATGTGAGAAGCTTTTAAAATAACTTCTAGCTTGTCCATCTCAGTGTTATTTAAGATTCTATTTACTAATACAAAGTCATTTATTTCATCTATTTCAAACTCGATATCATAACCTACACAAAAAGATTTAAGTGGGTATAAAAGAGTAATATCTTCTTCCTTACTTAAATCTGCAATAATATCTTTATTAGTAACTGTAACTAGTTTTAACATTCTTTCCACGTACTTACTGATAAACCATCCCCAATATCATAAAACTTTGTATCAAACTCTGGGTTAGTTTTTAAAAATTCTATATAGCTTTCGATTTTCTCAACTAAACTTTTTAAGTTTCCTTTATCAAGTTTATTTGATGCACCTACATAGCCATGAAAATTTATATTATCAGTTATTATAGTACCATCTTTACTTAAGAAGTTTTTATACTTTTCAAAAAACTTAGTATATTGTCCTTTTGCAGCATCAATAAATATTAAATCATAGAGAACGCCTTCGGTTAAATTTAACTCTAAAGCATCTTGATATACAACATTTATTTTCTTTTCCATAGCACATTTTTTAACATTTTTTAAACATTCCATATATCTTACTTCATCACGTTCTATAGTAGTTATTTGAACATCTTTACTACTTGATGCCATAAGAATTGCAGAATATCCAATTGCACTACCTATTTCAAGAACATTCTTTATTTCATTATTCTTGATATATTTCATAATAAACGCAATTGATTTTTTTTCAATTATTGGAACATTTTTTTCTTGAGCATAAGCTTCCATTTCCAATATATTTTCTTTCATTTTTTACCACCTTACTAATTTCCTAACTTATTTTTAATTGAAATAAATTCATCATAACTTTCCATAAAATAAACTAATCCTGTTTTTAAATCTGCTATGAAATATGTGTAATTTGTTGTTGCAGGATTTATTGCTGCCTTTATACTTTCAATTCCCGGGTTACAAATTGGTCCAACTGGTAAACCTAAATATGAAAGGTTCCTTGTATTATATGCGTTTAGAGCATTTAAGTCAACCTTAGTAATCTCTTCAGTTAAATCTTTTTTGGCTCCATAATACGCTGTTACATCCATTCCAAGAGGCATCTTTATATTTATTCTTTTATCAATTACTTGACTTACTTTATAACGATCATTTATATCTACTGCTTCTTTTTCGATAATAGATGCCTTTGTAAGTATATCATGAACTTTAATATTTGCATCTTTATATTCACTTAATTTTTTTTCAGTTCCTTTTAACATTTTTCTTATAATATCTTCAAAAGATGAATTTTTAAAGAACTGATATGTATCAGGAAATAAGTATCCTTCTAATGAATAATATAATTTATCATTTAATATAGATTCATCAAGAAACCAAAATTCACTAATTAAACTATTTAAAAATGTTTTATCTTTTAACTTAGAAGTCATATCAGTTTCATTAAAATTAAATGCTTTTTCCAGCTGTTTTAAATACTTTTTTATAGACGTTCCTTCAGGAAATGTTAAAGTAACAGTATTAGTATTTCTACTTTTTTCAATACTTTTTATTACATCTGGAGTAGACATTTCTTTATTTAAAATATAAGTCCCTGCTTCAATTCTTTTATTTCCACTTAATAAAATATAAAGGAATGTTGAATATTTACTTTTAATTAACCCAGCTGTTTTTAAATTATTTACTATTTCTTTTTTACTAGTTCCACTATTTACTACAAATGTAACTTCTTTACTTGTTTTTGATACACTTGTTAAACTAATCATTATTCCTACTGTAAAAATCATTACTAAAAGAAGGATTGCTCCTATTACTATAACTATCTTTTTTGGTTTTCTTTTCACTTTAATTCCCTGCCTCTTTATTAGTTTTTTCTTCCATTTGCATTAATAATTTACTTAAAGTTTCTAAAGTTTCATCATCATTTATAGGTTCTAATAATCTTTCTTTTTCACTTTCAATTAATTTACCTGCATAAACTATAGTTTCATCTGTTTCATTTAATTCGTTTTTCGTATATAAAAAATAAGTTTCATCATCAGTTGATTTTACTTTTAAAATTATTTTAAATTCTTCATCTTTTCCATTTATTTTTAATATTAATAAATTATCATGTTCTTTCATTTTTTTATCCCTCTTAAATAATTTTCTAAGATTATATTTGCTGCTACTGCATCTATTACATGTTTATTTTTTATGTTTTTATTCCCAGTTGTTTTAAGAATATTAAATGCCTCAACTGATGAAAGCCTTTCATCAATTAAATGGACGTTTACTGAAAGTGTATCTAACAATTCTTTAAAGTCCATACTTCTTTTTGCTGCAAAACCAAGTGAATTATCCATATTTTTTGGTAAACCTAAAGCTATATCAGTTATATCTTGTTCATTAACTAATTTTTTAACTTCATTAAACGCAAAGTCATAATCTTCTTTTTGAAAACGGATTACTTTAAGTGGAGTTGCAATAGTATTAGTCCTATCACTTATTGATACACCTAAAGTACATGTTCCAAGATCTAAGCCCAAAACACGCATTAACGCCCCAAATATGAATTTATAATTGCCATTAAAACTTCACTTCTATCAAAATTTTTAATCTTTTTTCGTGAATCATTAAATGTTGTTATATATTTATCATCACCTGTTATTAAATAACCAACTAATTGGTTTGTCGGATTATATTTTTTATATTCCAGTGCTTCAACTATTTCATTTATTGTCATTAAAATTAATTCTTGTTTTAATTCTAAAACATTAAATATACTTGTTCGACTATCCATAAATCATCCTCCATTACAAAGTAATTTTATCATTTATTTAATTTTTAAGCAATACTTTGTAGATATTTTAAAAATCATGAAATAGTAATTATTTATTTTTCTTTAATGTTTCCATCTGCATTATAGCATTAATTCTTTTTGTATTTCTTTGAACTTATAAAAACCTCAAATTAGTTATTAGCTAAGTTTTATATTCTGTCTACATTATACACTTACTTATTTAGTTTCCTTTCAATTTGTAATTTTCTTAATTCCATTAATTCATATATCCAAATAACAATTTCATCTGACAATTCGTTTTCAAATCCTAAGTTAGTATCAAATAAGAATTTATCTTTTAATGCATCTAACCTATTATATACGTTAAGTATTTCATCAGAATTTATAAAAGATAGATTTTGAACACTTTGAAATTTAGCACCCCATTTAGTTATAATATCTAACAATTTATGTATTTCATTTTGTGAGCTTTCATATGATTTTAACTCATTGATAATTGCAAGAGAACCAATCAATCTAGCAAAAGCTATATCAATTCTTCCCCTAATATCCGAATTTTTCAAACTTTTTCCATTCATAATTATTTTTTCCTTTCGTTTGTCACATTTTCAACATTAATATCCATGTTTCATACATTCTTAAATTAACTACATTATAAATCCTTATATTAAATTTAGCTTTCCGTCTTTTTAGTGTTATAGTAAATCTATTTTAAGGTGCTTCTTCTTTTTTAATTATGTGAAATTCCATTGAATTAAAATTTTCTTTTTTGGGGTTCCTACAATCCATAACAATCAAATTATTACTCTAATTCGATTGCCACACTATAATTGATTTTATTACCTTTATATAATTATTTAGTTTCTTTATTGGATTATGTTTTTTTATTAACTGAATATACTATTATTGTAATATCAAATTTTTATTGATTAAAAAGTCAAGTGCAACTTTGACATTTTCATAAAAATGTATTATTATTTAATAACTCGTTTACCGATGGTAAAAGGAGATTCTGAAGACGTCATTGGAGTTTTTAATCTAATGACGTTTTCTGATGAATAAATTTATTACTATCTTTTAAAAAATAAAAATTTATTAATTTTCAATTAAATATTTATTGTTTTTATCAACGTTTTTTGTATCATTTCTAAGTTTTTAATGTTTTTCTTTTATCTTTCAAATTTCTTTATCAAATATAATTTAAATTCTGTACTTAACCAACTTGTTAATTCGGCCCTTTAAAGTTAACTGTGTTAAATTTAACTGTGTCAGCAGGTATTTTTATATTATTAATAGTGGGTTTAGAAGTGTTTTTGAAATCTATTTTCCAAAATAAAACCCCGTAAACACGGGGTTAATTAACTATATGGTGCAGGCAAAGGGACTTGAACCCCCATGGATCACTCCACTAGATCCTAAGTCTAGCGCGTCTGCCAATTCCGCCATGCCTGCAAATGGTGGACCTCGTAAGACTCGAACTTACGACCGACCGGTTATGAGCCGGTTGCTCTAACCAACTGAGCTAGAGGTCCATTTGACTTATTAATAATATCATAGAAAAAGACTTGTTTCAATCATTTTTTATACAAAAAATATAAAAAGCACTAAATTTTTGTATTTAGTGCTTTTAATTTATTATTTATCTTGTAACATATTAAGTAAATCAATTTTAAACATATCTTTAGATGCATTAGATTTAGATATCATAATACCTTTATAAGTAGTAAGTTCAGATCTATGTCCTTCTAATAATATTTCAGCTGGTGTTATAGTTTCTAATACTACTATTTCTTCTTTTTTATGTACTGTGTAAACTAATTTTACTTCGCCATGAATTTGAGTAAACATCTTATCACTTGGTAATTTTAATTCATAAGTCTCAGTACTATCTTTTTTATTACTAGATATTAATTCTCCTACAAAATTACCATTTCTTAGAGCTGGATAGAATTCAAAGTTTAATTTTTTGAATGCTAACATATTATATTTCTTAATAGCTCTTTCTAATTTGTGAAATTCATTTTCATTAACGTAATCTAAAACGTATCCTTTCATTTTTCTATACCCCCTAATTACTTCCAAATTATAGCATAAATCTATAACTTTGTCAAATTTGTGTAAATGTTTCATATTTTTATTATTCTCACCTTGGAGCAAAAGTATAACAAATTCGACATATCTTGTCAAATGTTTTTGTCTATGTTAGACCATCTTGATTAACATTCCAATACTCCATATATAAATATGGG
>JAVXUB010000018.1:6089-8831 GCA_036642315.1 Bacilli bacterium | reverse complement strand
AAATTAATAAATAGCACTAAGGATTAAATTCTTTGTGCTTTTTTGTTTAAATAAGTCCATATGAATGGTATAATTGATTTAGTGTGGAGGATAAAATGGATTTACTTAATAATTTAAACAAAGAACAAAAAGAGGCAGTTATGCATGTCGATGGACCATGTTTAGTCCTTGCTGGTGCAGGTTCTGGTAAAACAAAAGTTTTAACAACCAGAATTGCATCATTAATAAAAAGTGGAATAAACTCTAGTAATATTTTAGCAATTACTTTTACTAACAAAGCAGCTAAAGAAATGCGTGAAAGGTTAAACTTACTAGTAAATGATAGTTATTCTTTTGTAGGTACATTTCATGCCTTTGGCTTAAGAATTTTAAAAGAAAACTATGATTTAGTAGGACTATCTAGAAACTTTACCATTATTGATAGTGATGATGTTTTAAGTATCATAAAAAAGATAATGAAAGATTTAGAAATTAATCCTAAAGAATGTTTACCATCATTCGTTAGAAATAAAATAAGTTTTATTAAAAATGAAATGTTAAGTGATGAAGAAGCAACTAAGTATTTAACTGGTTCTTTTGAAAAGTTAGCACTTAAAGTTTATTTTGAATATGTTAAAATATTAAAAAGAAATAATGCTGTAGACTTTGATGATTTATTAAAGCTTCCAGTTGAACTTCTTTATAAAAATGAAGAATTAGTTAATCGTTATCAAGAAAAATACAAGTATATTTTAATAGATGAATATCAAGATACTAATGAAGTTCAATATAAGTTAGTAAAAAAACTTGCAGAAAAATATCGTAATTTATTTGTAGTAGGAGATTCAAATCAAGCAATTTATGCATTTAGAGGATCTAACTATAAAAATATTTTGAATTTTGAAAAAGATTATCCAGATGCTTTAGTAATATCATTAAATGAAAATTATCGAAGTACAAATACAATATTAAATGCAGCTAATTCTGTTATAAAAAACAATCCTAGTCGAAAAGATTTTGCACTTTTTAGTGAACTAGGAGAAGGAATAAAAATAAAATATTTTCGTAGTTATGATGAAAAACATGAAGTAACATTAATCTTAGAAGAAATAAATAGTTTATTAGAAAATGGATATAACTATGAAGATATTGCAATCCTTTATAGAACTAATGCTCAATCAAGAAATATAGAAGAAGGAATGTTAAAAAATAATCTTCCTTATAAAGTAGTTGGAAGTTATTATTTTTATAAAAGAAAAGAAATAAAAGATTTACTTGCGTATTTACGTTTAATATCAAATCATGCTGATGATGTATCTTTAAGAAGAATAATTAATGAACCTAAAAGAGGTATCGGACTTAAGTCATTAGAAGATTTAAGTATAGTAGCGTATGCTGATGATACAAGTATGTTTGATGCTTTATCATCACCTAAAGAGTTAGATTTTAAAAACATTATTCTTGAACTAACAAAAGATTCATTAGAACTTAATTTAACTGAATTAATAGATGCTGTACTTGAAAAAACAGGGATGAAATCAAGTTTTGATAGTATTAGTAGTTTAGAGTCAGACTTAAAAATGGAAAACTTAATGGAGTTTAAAAGTATAACTGAGGGTTATCAAAAAGATACTGGTAATGTTAATTTAGAAGACTTTTTAAATGAAATTAGTTTAGTAGCAGATATATCTGAACATAAAGATTATGAAAATACTATTACATTAATGACGATTCATGCTGCTAAAGGTTTAGAGTTTAAAGTAGTTTTCTTAGCAGGTATGGAAGAAAATTTAATGCCACACTCAATGTCCCTACAAGAAGAAAATGGTATTGAAGAAGAAAGAAGACTATGTTATGTTGCAATAACAAGAGCAAAAGAAAGATTATATTTATCAAATGCTAAGAAAAGAATGTTATATGGTATGAGTAATCAAAATGCACCAAGTCGTTTTATTACAGAAATAGATCCATCTTTAATAGATAGAGTAGATAGAGTAAGTGTTCAAGAAAAACTTGAAACAGCGTTTAATAAAGATTTATATTATAGTGATGAATCAGTACTTTATAAACCAGGTGATGTAGTATACCATATTAGTTTTGGTAGAGGAGTCGTTACTAGTTTTGATGATAAGTTTGTATCAGTCGCATTTAATAAAAGGTATGGAATTAAGAAATTTTTAAATAATTATCAAGGTTTAAGAAAGGAAAAGAAATAATGGAAGAATTAACTTTAGTAATTATGGCAGCCGGTATGGGCAGTCGTTTTGGAGGATTAAAACAAATTGAGCCAGTTGGGCCATCAAATGAGATTATCGCAGATTATTCAGTATATGATGCAATAAAAGCTGGATTTAACAAAGTAATATTTGTTATAAAAGAAGAAAATTTAGAGTATTTTAAAAATAATATTACAAGTAAGTATCAAGATAAAATAAAAGTAGAGTTTGCTTTTCAAAGGCTTGATAATGTCCCGGTTGGAACAGTTATCCCTGAAAACCGTGTAAAAATGTGGGGAACAAGCCATGCCCTTTATTCTGCAAAAGATAAAATCAATGGTTCTTTTGCATTAATAAATGCAGATGACTTTTATGGCTTTGATTCATTTAAAAGATTAGTAGAGTTCTTTAAAAGAAATAATAATCCATATGATAACATTATGGTTGGATACCCAATTTCTACTGTAATAAGTGATAAAGGTTTAGTAAAAAGAGGAATATGTATCTTAGAAAATAATCAAGTTAAAAGCCTTATTGAAAGTGAAGT
>JAVXUB010000018.1:0-5989 GCA_036642315.1 Bacilli bacterium | reverse complement strand
TTATATGAATCTTCAACTGGTAAATGGTTAGGTGTTACTTATAAAGATGATTTAGATATAATAAAAAAAGAAATATTAAATTTAGTAGAAAAAGGAGTTTATAAAAATAATCTTTGGGAGGATTAAATGTGGAAATAAGCGCAAGAATAAAAGAATTAATTAAAATACTAAATGATGCAAATTATAATTATTATGTATTAGATAATATAAAAATAACTGATCAAGAATATGATAAATATTTAAGAGAATTAACTGAGTTAGAATTAAAATATCCAGAATATGCAACTGCTGATTCACCTACAAAAAGAGTTGGTGGAGAAGTAATAGATAAGTTTAATAAAGTAATTCATAAGTTACCCATGCTTAGTTTATCAAATGTATTTAATGAAGATGAAATAAAAGATTTTGATGAAAGAATAAAAAAAGCAGGTATCACGCCAGTTTATGTATGTGAACTTAAAATAGATGGTTTATCAGTATCACTTCTTTATGAATCTGGTAAACTTATTAAAGGAGTTACTAGAGGAGATGGCATTACTGGAGAAGATATTACTCATAATGTAAAAACTATAAAAAGTATTCCTTTAACTTTAACAAAAAATATAGATATTGAGGTTAGAGGCGAAATATTTATGCCTAAAAGTGCTTTAGAAACTATTAATAAAGAAAGAAAAGAAAAGAATTTACCACTTCTTCAAAATGTTAGAAATGCAGCAGCTGGTTCAATTCGTCAACTTGATTCCAAAGTAGCAGCTAAAAGAAACCTAGATTCATTCATTTATTATTTACCAGATACAGAAAAATATAATGTTAAAACTCATAGTGAAGCATTAGATTTCTTAAAAACATTAGGGTTTAAAGTAAACCCTGAAAATAGATTAGTAAAAGATATAGATGGAGTTCTAAAGTTTATAGAAAATGCTACTGAAAAAAGAAATAAATTACCTTTTGAAATAGATGGAGTAGTAATAAAAGTAAATAGTTTAGAAGAACAACTTGAACTTGGAAATACTGCTAAATATCCTAAATGGGCAACAGCATATAAATTTCCAGCAACTGAAGTATTAACTAAATTAAAAGATATAATTTTTACAGTAGGTAGAACTGGTCAAATAACACCAAATGCAGTGTTAGATCCAGTTATAGTAGCAGGTTCCACTATTAGTAGAGCAACACTTCATAATGATACATTTGTAATTACTAAAGATTTAAAAATAGGGGATATAGTCTCTATTAGAAAAGCTGGAGATGTAATACCAGAAGTAGTTGAAAGTAAACTTGAAAGAAGAACGGGTGTTGAGCAAGAGTTTGTTATGATTACTAGGTGTCCTATATGTAATAGTGTATTAGAAAAAAAAGATGATCAAGTAGATACTTTTTGTGTAAATCCAGACTGTCCTGCTAGAAATATCGAATCTTTAATTCACTATTCATCAAGAGATGCTATGAATATAGATGGTTTAGGTGAAGAAATAGTTGAAGAACTTTATAACCTAGGATTTATTAAAACAGTTGCTGATTTTTACTTTTTAAAAGATAAAAAAGAACAATTATTAGAGTTTGATGGATATGGTGAAAAAAGTATTAATAAGATATATACTAATATTGAAAAATCAAAAAGCAATAGTTTAGAAAGACTTTTATTTGGGCTAGGTATACCTTGTGTAGGTACCAAAACAGCAAAACTTTTAGCAAGTACATACAAAAACATTGATAATTTAATTAATGCATCAGTTGAAGATTTATCTTCCATAAAAGATATTGGAAATATTATTGCAACAAGTTTAGTAAACTATTTTAAAGATAATATTGATTTAATCAATCATTTAAAAGATATCGGAATTAATATGACATTTACTGGAGTATCTAAAAAATATAATGAAGAAATTACTAATAAAAAGTTTGTTATAACTGGTTCTTTTAAAGACCTTACTAGAAATGAAATAAAAGATATAATAGATGAGTTTGGTGGTTCAGTTAGTGAATCTGTTAGTAAAAATACTAATATAGTTATAGTAGGAGAAAACCCTGGTAGTAAAAGTGATAAAGCAAAAGAGCTTAATATTGAAATATGGAATGAAGAAATATTAACAAAAATGTTAAATAATTTAAAATAATTATTAGATTTATATTATTTGCAAGTAAAAATATAATGTAGTATAATTAATAAACCAAAGAGGTGAGATATTTTGAAAAAAATAAAAGAATTATGGCAAAAAAATAAGATTTTAGTAGTATTAGTTACTATTTTAATCGCATGTTTTATTTCAATTTGTGTAGTTGTAGTAACATATTTTTTTGGCGGAAGTAGCACAGTTTATGGAAATAGATTAGAGGATATTGATAAATATCCAGTAACTGAATCTTTTAAAACTGAGTATATTTCTAAGATAAAAGAAAATAAAGAAGTAACAAATGCAACTATAAAAACAAAAGGAAGAGTAATATATATTAATATTGATTTTGTTGCAGATACAACTTTAATAGAAGCTGAAAGTAAATCAACAGCATCTTTAGAGCAATTTACAGAAGAATTATTAAGTTACTATGATATTAACTTTATTCTAACAAGTGATGCATCAAGTAATAGTGATGGATTTACTATAATGGGTGCAAAAAACGTAAATGGAACAGGAATAGCATGGAACAATAACACTAAAAAAGAAAGTAGTGCGGAATAATAATGAAGAAAAAAAGAAATATTATAATTGTTATAGCGAGTATTTTATTAGTAGTAGTTGTAGCAGTAGTTTTATTTATAATTTTAAATGATAAAAATAAATTAACAGTTGATGAAAGAAAATGGATTAATGCTAATATTAGTAAAGTCCAAAATATCAATGTTGTTAATAATGCTAATGTTTTTGGAAAAGATGGAAAAGGAGTTTTCTATAGCTTTTTAAATGATTTTTCTAAAGAATATGATTTAAAAGTAAATCCAATTACATATAACAAAAATAATACCCCAGCTGGAATTACTTTTGGAGTAAAAAGTAATGTAACAGACAATGATATAGTATTTTATAAAGATCATTTTGTATTAATAAGTAAAAATAAAGTTATAATATCTGAAATGAATGAATTACTTGATAAAAAAATAGGTATATTAAATAAAGACCATGAAGTAATTACTAAATATATAAGTAATAAAACCTTTACAGAGTTTGAAACACGTGAAAAGTTACTTGAAGAACTAGGTAAAAGTGTTGATTATGTAATTGTTCCTTTAATGGAATATATGGATACTATTTTAGTTAATAATTATAATGTTATTTACCACTTTAGTGACATAATAGATTACTATGTAGCTCAAGTAAATGATGATGCACTAAGTAATGTAATAAAGAAATATTTTAATAAATGGCAAAAGAACTTTAACTCTTATTTTAATGATTTTGAATTAAAGTTATTTACAACTTCTCTTAATATTACTGAAAAAGAATTAGATGAATTACAAAGTGTTGCATACAATTATGGATTTGTTAATACTAGTCCATATGAAGTTATAATAGGTGGAGAATATGGTGGTATAGTCGCTGTATATTTAAAACATTTTAGTGAATTTTCTAAAGTTGAATTTAATTTTGTTAAATATAAAAACTATAATAAATTTACATCAGCTATCGAAAAAGGTAACATTGATGTTTACTTTAATTATTATAACTTTGTCGATATTTACCAAGCAACAGAAGGTCCTGTAATAAGTTATACAGTCGCAGCAAAAAGAGGAAACCCTAAAGTTATAAAATCAATTAATAGTTTAAAAGGTGAAACTGTATATGTTCAAAAAGATAGTAAAATATATGATTATGTAAAAACTATGAGTGATATAAAAATAAATACATTTACATCTACAAAAGAATTAAATAAGTTAAATAAAGAAGATGTTTATTTAGTCTTAGATGAAAATACATTTGATTATATGAGTGATTATAAACTAGATAACTATACTAAAAGATATACTAGTCCAATACCAGATAAGTATGAATTTAAAGTAAAAGAAAATAATGCTTTATTTAAGTTATTAGATAAATATACTGCAACTAGTGATACTGAATTAATGAAAACATTAGGTTTAGAAAATCATTATGATACAGTAAAAACTGGTTCAATTATGTCTAGAATAGCAGAATATATTATTTATTTAGTATTAATCGCAATAATTATTTTACTATTAGTAGTAAGAAAAAGTAAAAAAATTACTATCGCTAAAAAGATTAAAAAAGATGATAAATTAAAGTTTATAGATCAACTTACTAGTTTAAAGAACCGAAACTTCTTAAATGAAAATATAAGTGTATGGAATAATAATACAATTTATCCACAAACTATTGTAGTAGTAGATTTAAATCGTGTTCAAGAAATAAATGACCAATATGGTTATAATGAAGGCGACAGACAAATTAAATCAACTGCTAATGTTTTAATTAAAACTCAACTTGATAATAGTGAAGTTTTAAGAACTGATGGAAATGAATTTGTTATTTATTTAGTTGGTTATAGTCAAAAACAAATAAGTAACTATATTCATAAACTTAATAAAGAAATTAGTAAATTACCATATTCTTATGGTGCAGAGTTTGGTTATAGTATGATAGTAGATGATATTAAAACTATTGAAGACGCAATGAATGAAGCAGTAGAAGAAATGAAAAAACAAAAGGCTAGTGATTGTAGTGAAAAACATAAAAAAGAAGTTTAAAGAGTTTTTAGATAACTTTATAAAGGTTATTTCAAGGCCAGAAATGGCAATCTTACCCGGTCAACTTGCTTTTTTCTTCGTCCTTGCACTAGTTCCTACTATTACATTAATTAGTTATGGAGCAACATTTTTAAATCTATCAACTGATATAATATTTACATTTATTTCCAATGCATTTTCAAGTGATATTGCAAACTTACTTCTTAATGCTGACTCAACTGTAATATATGGAGGATTCCAATTCTTCATGGCTATAGTTGTAGGTTATTATATCGCATCAAATGGAGCAGCATCCATTATAGTTACATCAAATACTATTTATGGAGAAAAAGATTCAGGCTTCTTTTATCGCAGATTTAAAGCTTTAATTATGACATTTTTCTTAGTTTTATTATTTATCTTTATGTTAATAGTTCCAGTATTTGGAGATAAGATTATCGAACTAATAAACTTTGTTGATTTAAACCCAACTATAACTAACAGAATTACAGTTATAATGACATTCTTAAGAGGACCAGTTACATGGTTTATAATGTTTATCTTTATTAAAATAATTTACACCCTTGCACCAAACAGAAAAATGAAGAGTAAAAGTGTCGGATATGGAGCGTTATTTACAAGTTTCGGTTGGATCCTAGCTACTTATGGTTATTCATATTACATATCACACTATGCTAATTACACAGCGTTTTATGGAGGTCTTGCTAACTTAGTTATATTAATGCTTTGGTTTTATGTTCTAGCATTTATTTTTACAATAGGCATGGCACTTAATTATCGTAAAGAAGAAGTAGAATTAGAAAAAACTGGTACTTTAAATTTAAAAAATTAGTTAATAATAAATATATATGCTACAGGTATTACTAAAGCATATATATTTTTTTGATATCAATCTAGTATTAATTTACTAACGATATTAAGAAGTAATATCTAAAAGGGCCTCAATAATAATATTGAAGCCTTTTTATTTTTTATTAGTAACTATACTAGTTGGATAAGGATTTTTAATATCAGTCCTTAAAAGTAAATAATCAACACTTACATCATAAAAGTCTGCTAATAGACTTAATTTTTCAGTTGATATTAAATTAATACCTTGTTCATATCTTGAATACTGAGCTTGTGTTATTTTTAAAATCTTAGCAATCTCTATTTGTGTGTAATCCCGATCTTCCCTAATTTCTTTTAATCTATCTATCTTCATCTATACTCCTTTATTACATTTTAAATTACATACGTAAAACGTATTGCAATTTATACGTAAAACGTATATAATTGTTATAAGAA
>JAVXUB010000017.1:3323-9036 GCA_036642315.1 Bacilli bacterium | reverse complement strand
TCATTTATTTAGAACTAATATTTAAAGTATTAGTGTTTGATAATGTAATCAATATTAATTTAATTAATATTTTTCTTTATGTAATGTTTTTTACATTATTAATGAAATTAATAACAAGCTTTTTTAAAGAAAAAACAAATAAAATAATATCCTTTATAAGTATATTTATTATATCATTTATATTTTCATTAGAACTTTGTATTTATAGAATATTTGGTTTGTTTTTTGATTTCTCACTTCTTAGTGCATCTAATCAAGTTTTTTCCTTTGCTAGTGATATGGTAATGTTTATTATTAAAAATATTGGTGGAATAATACTTTTATTTGTTCCTTTTATTGTCGGGTTAATATTTAATAAACATATATCTTTTAAAAAAGAAGGTTATAAGCATGGATTAATAATTCTTATGTTTTGTGTTTTGTTTTATGGTAGTTTTTTAATAAGTTTAAATATTAATAAGAATAGTGATTATTCAGCCCATGAGCTTTATTATAAAACTAATAATATAGATTTAAGTATAAATAAGTTAGGTGTTTTAAACACATTTAGAATAGATTTAAAAAGAGTAATATTCGGTTTTAATGAAACATTATCTATTATTGAAAAAGAAGATGAAGAAGATAAAAATATTGAGTATTCATATAATAATTTAGATATAGACTTTGATAATTTATCTAATAATAGTGAAGGTGTAGTTAAAAATATGCATGAGTTTTTTAAAAATGAAACTGGGACTAAAAAGAATAAATATACTGGTAAATTTAAAGATAAAAACTTAATTTTATTTATGGCTGAAAGCTTTAATGAAATAGCTGTAGATGAAAAGTTAACTCCAACACTATATAAGCTTGTTAATAATGGTTTTGTTTTTAAAGACTTTTATACTCCAACAATTAGTAGTACAATAGGAGGAGAGTTTCAAGAATTAACTGGTTTAGTTGCAACAAGTGGATTTCTAACACCTTGGAAAAAAGGAACTAATACTTTTCCTTTTGGAGTCTCTACAGTTTTTGAAAATTTAGGATATAACACTTATGCATATCATGATCATACCTTTACTTTTCAAGATAGATACAAATATTTAGAATCATTAGGGTTTAATAATTTTAAAGGATGTAATAGTGGTATGGAAACTATTATTAATTGTGATTTATGGCCAGAATCTGATGTTGAAATGATTGATGGTACTATTAATGAATTTGTAAATAATGATAAACCATTTTTTACATATTATGTTACAGTTAGTGGGCATGGAGATTATAACTGGAGTAATGCTATGAGTAAAAAACATTATGATGAAGTTAAAGATTTAGATTATAGTGAAAAAGTTCTTGCTTATTTAGCTGGTCAAATTGAACTTGATAGAGCACTAGATACTCTAATAAAAAAGCTTGATGAAAACGGAAAACTTGATGACACAGTTATAGCTTTAGTAGGAGACCATTATCCATATTATTTAACTTGTGAAGAAGTAAATGAATTAAGTAAAGATAAAAAAGATCCAGTTGTAGAAATTAATCATAGTAATTTTATACTTTGGAATAATAAAATGGACAATGTAATTGTTGAAAAAGTAGGTAGTCAAATAGATGTTTTACCAACAATTTATAATTTATTTGATATTCCATATGATTCAAGATTAATTATTGGAAAAGATATATTAAGTACAGAAACAGGATTAGCAATATTTGGAAATAACTCATGGGTCAGTGATTATGGAACATATTTTTCTGAGAATTCTTCATTTATCCCTAAAAAGGATATTGAGTTACCAGAAAATTATATTAAAAATATGAATGCAATAGTGCAAAATAAAATGAATATAAGTAAACTTATAATGACAGAAGATTATTATAGTAAAGTTTTTTAAAAAGGAGAAAATATGTGCGGAATAGTAGGGTTTGTAGATAAACTAAGTAACAAAGAAGAAATAATTAAAAATATGAGTAAAAGAATTGAACATAGAGGACCAGATGGAGAAGGATTTTTTATTAAAGATGATGTAGCACTAGCTCATAGAAGATTATCAATAATTGATTTATCAACAGGTAACCAACCAATGTTTAATGAAGATAATTCTTTAGTAGTAATATTTAATGGTGAAATATATAATTATATTGAACTAAGAGATGAGTTAAAATTAGAACACACTTTTAAAACAAAAAGTGATACAGAAGTTCTTTTACATGGTTATGAAAAATGGGGTAAAGATTTACCACTTCATTTAAGAGGAATGTTTGCTTTTGCAATTTATGATATTAAAGATTCATCTTTATTTTTAGCAAGAGATAACTTTGGAGTTAAACCTCTTTATTATGCATTTATGAATGATACATTTATGTTTTCATCTGAAATAAAAGCTTTTTTAGAGCATCCAAATTTTATAAAAACATTAAATGAAGATATTCTATCTACTTATTTTTCATTTTCATTTACACCAACTACTGAAACATTCTTTAAAGGAGTTTTTAGACTTGATGCAGGACATACTTTAACTTTTAAAAATGGAAAAATAAGTATTAAAAAATATTATAAAAAAATGTTTAAAGAAAAAAAACAAAGTTATGAAGATGCAGTAGAAGAAATAAGTAAAGTAATGGAAGAATCAGTTAATAGACATTTATTAAGTGATGTTGAAGTAGGTTCATTTTTATCAAGTGGAGTAGATTCTTCTTACTTAGTTGCCCTTGCTAAACCTGATAAAACATATACAGTTGGGTATTCAATTGATAAATATAATGAAATATCTTTTGCAAAGGATTTAACAGATAAATTAAATATTAATAATACATCAAAAATAATAACAAAAGAAGAAT
Organism: Bacilli bacterium; assembly: GCA_036642315.1. Lineage (GTDB taxonomy): Bacteria > Bacillota_I > Bacilli_A > RF39 > UBA660 > Onthocola_B. Next base: position 6,219 of record JAVXUB010000017.1, on the reverse strand, counting down.
ATATGAATTCTATTTCTAAAATCATGTATTATATGGACGAGCCTGTAAGTGATCCTGCTGCAGTTGCCTTATATTTTGTAGCAAATCTTGCTAGTAAAGATGTAAAAGTTGTTTTATCAGGAGAAGGCGCAGATGAATTCTTTGGTGGATATAACGTTTATAGACAAGATGTAGATTATAGTTTTTATAATAAAATACCATTCTTTATTCGTCACTTTATATCTTCTTTTTGTAAACTATTACCAGAAATAAGAGGAATAAATTTTTTAGTTCGTCGTGGTGAAAAACTAGAAGATAGTTATATTGGAGTAAATCGTTTATTTAGTGAAAAAGAAGTAAAAAAAGTATTAAAGAAAAAACATCCAATCAAAAATAAAGATGTTACTAAAAGTACATTTAATGAATATAAAAATGAATCTGATATTGTAAAAATGCAAGCTATTGATTTAGACTTTTGGTTAGTAAAAGATATATTATTAAAAGCCGATAGAATGACTATGGCATCCTCCATTGAAGGAAGAGTTCCATTTATTGATAAAGAAGTATTTAGTGTTGCATCAAGCTTACCTTTTTCATATAAAGTAACTAAAGAAAACACTAAAGTAGCACTAAGAGATGCTGCAAAAAAAGTAATACCTAATGAATCATATAAAAAGAAAAAATTAGGTTTTCCAGTCCCAATTAGAGAATGGATTAAAACTGAAGATGTTTATAATGAAATAAAAGAAACTTTTAGTGAAGACTATGTAAGTGAATTTTTTAATAAGTCATATATCTTAAAATTATTAGAAATGCATAAGAATAATAAAAAAGATACATATAAGAAAGTATGGTCAATTTATTGTTTTCTAAAATGGTATAAAGTTTATTTTAAAGGGGGAGTTTAAAAATGTTAGAATATATAATAATAGGGTTATTAGTAGTAACTTTAATACTTTTAATTATTTTGCTTGTTAGAAGAAATAACAATAATGATTTAATGGAAAGACTAGGTCATTTTGAGGCAAATATCAACAAAGAAATAGGTGACTTTAAATTTAGTTTTAGTAAAGATTTAGGTAATGACTTTGAAAAGTTAAATATGAAGATTGAAAACAAATTAGGTTTAATAAGTGATGCTGTAAATGAAAGACTAGATAAGAATTTTGAAAAAAGTAATCGAACATTTATAAGTGTTTTAGAAAGACTTTCTAAGATAGATGAAGCTCAAAAAAAGATAGATGGATTAAGTAATGAAATAGTATCTTTACAAAACGTTTTAACTGATAAAAAGACTAGGGGTACATTCGGTGAAGTTAACCTTGAATATATCTTAAATAATGCTTTTGGTAGTAAAAAAAGTGGAGTATATGAAACTCAACATAAATTTAAAAGTGGAGTTATCTCAGATGCTATTTTATATGCACCATCTCCTCTTGGAACTATTGCAATTGATAGTAAATTTCCACTTGAAAACTATCAAAGAATGACTAATAGAGAAAGAAGTAAAGAAGAAAGAACTTTAGCAGAAAAATTATTTGTAGCAGATGTTAAAAAACATATAAGTGATATAAGTGAAAAATATATTGTACCAGGTGAAACTAGTGATGAAGCAATTATGTTTTTACCAGCTGAAGCTTTATTTGCAGAAATAAATGCATATCATCCAGAACTAATAAACTTTGCATATAGTAAAAATGTTTGGATAGCAGGACCTACTACTTTAATTAGTACTCTTTCAATTATAAGTATGATTTTAAAGAATATGGAGAGAGATAAATACGCTAAAGTTATTCATGAAGAATTAGGTAAACTAAGTGTAGAATTTTCAAGATATAGAGAACGATGGGATAAACTATCAAGAAGTGTTAAATCAGTTAATCAAAGTATAGATGAATTAAATACTACAACTGATAAAATAACAAAAAGGTTTGATTCAATTAATAGTGTTGATATAGATAAATTAATTGAAAAAGATAAAGTAGAACAATTAGAGTAAAAAAAGGTGAAAGAATCTTACCGTCCGGTCTAGACCGGACGGTAGTAATTTTTCCCTCTATCTAAGCCAAAAAAGACCAAGTAGTTTTTACACTACTTGGTCTTTTTAAACTTATTTTCTCAAAGTTCTTTCTAAAACTGTATCTAAATTGTACTCTAATATCTCAAAATTAATAGTTCTATTTTCAAGTGACACACCCTTTAACTTTAATAATACTTTACTACCAATAGTAATTCTTTCTTTTGCTTTCTTATCAATTAACATTTTAGATTCAGGATCATATTTAAAGTTTTGATTACTTATTTCTTCATGAGTTGCATAGCCTTCAATTAAGTCAGTTGTTTTTATTAAAACTTCATATGGATTTATATCAGCAACAAAACCATAAAATTCTTCACCAATTCTAGACTCCATATATTTAACCATATAAAGTTGATTAGCTTCATATTCAGCTTTATCAGCACATCTTTCTTTAATCGATGCATTCTCACAAATTTTTGCTAAGTAATCTTCTAAACCTTCTATTTGTTCTACTTTTTCATACATAGTCTCATAATAATCAATTAAAGTATGTATTACTAAATCTAAAAATCTTCTAATCGGAGCAGTTGATTGTGAATAATATTTAAGAGCTAAACCAAAATGACCTTGATTATCAATCCCAAAATAAGCTCTTTGCATGGATTTTAAAATAAGAACTGATAAAACAGGAAATTCTTCTTTAGTACAAATTGACTTTATCATTTTTTGTATTACTTCAGGATTAACATTATCTTTTAATGTTTCCATTTTATATCCAATTTGTTTAAATAAATGAATTGTTTCACTTATTTTACTTACCATGGGAACTTCATGATTACGATAAATAAAAGGGCAGGCTAGAAAGAAAAAATGCATAGCAACTACTTCATTAGTAAT
>JAVXUB010000017.1:0-3223 GCA_036642315.1 Bacilli bacterium | reverse complement strand
ACATCATCATAATTCATTTTCTTTTTTGAGTTTATTACTGAATTAATCATTTTATAATCAACTACTTTACCTTGATTATCTATTTCTATTACAAAACTTCTAGCAAGACGATCAACTAAAGGATTAAGTGAACATATTCCATTAGATATCTTTGCATGAAACATAGATACAACTGAATTTATTAGATAAACACTAGTAGTATTTTCCTCAGCAAAATTCCATAAAGCACTACCATATTTTATATAATGTGAAACATTAGCAATACTTACAGTTAATTGAAAATTTTTATTTGGTAGAACTTTTATTGATATCGCATCATCTAAATCTTTTGCACCTTTTCCATCTATTGTAAATACATTATCATTTCTTTTATCAAGTCTTCCTTTTAATTCATCACTTTTTACTTCATCAGGAATTAACTCTAGTTCTTTTAAAACTGCATCAGGATATTTAGTAACAAATCCATTATTATAAGCTAAAGCAGTAAGTTCACTATCTAAATCATTCTTATTTCCAATTCGTTCAACAAATGTTGCAATATAAACATTATCTAATAAATCCACCGATAAACTAACAACAATTCGCTCACCTTCAACAAGCTTTTTCATGCTATTATGATCAATTACTAAAGGTATATGATTTTTACTATTATAGACACTTAAATATTTAACTCCATCATCATTTACTTTAACATCACATACTACATTAGGCATTTTTCTAGCTAATACTTTAACTGCGATTATATCTTTATTTTCTTTTTTAAACACTACAGTATCATAATTTAAAACTCCATCTAAATTTTGTTCTTTACAGTATTTAGCCATACCATTGTAAAGTATAAATCTATTTCCTTTCTTAGAAACTTGTACAGTTGCAACAAAAAAGTTAGATGGAAACTTTTGGTAAAAATCATCACAACAATATACCAATCCATCTAACTCTAATTTTTCTAATACACAACGTAGTTCATCATCTAAATGTTTACGTGTTATTCCTAACTTTTTTTTAAGCCCACAAAAATTAATTTTTACAGACTCATCATTTAAAATATCTAAAACTTTTTCTTTCATAACATCATCCCCACAATCTTAACTTAAATATATCTTATAATTCTAAATTAGTAAATAGATATTATCCATATTTTATAAATTTACAAAAAAGAAGTTGAATGATATAATTAATTAAATAAAAGGAGAACAAAATTATGACTGAAGCACTAGCATCATTTTTTATAGAAACATTTAGTTTTTTTGGAACTACATTACTTGGTAAAAACTTAATTATTTTTATTATATCAATGATTCCAATATTAGAGTTAAGAGGAGGTATGATTGCAGCTTGTTTATTAGGCCTTAATCCATACACTAGTTTACTTATTTGTATCATTGGTAATATTATTCCTATACCACTTATTTTATGGTTTATAACACCTGTATTTAATTGGTTTAAAAAGAAAAAAGGTTTAAAAAAGTTTGCTAATTGGTGTGAATCACATGCAGCTAAGAATCAAGGTAAAATAGATAAACTTAAATATTATGGTTTATTTGTTTTTGTTGCCATTCCACTTCCTACAACAGGGGCATGGACTGGTAGTTTAATTGCATCCCTTCTTGGACTTGATAAAAAGAAATCTTGTATTGCAACTATCCTTGGTGTTGTTGGAGCAGGTTTAATTATGCTTATAGTGTCTTTTGGTCTTTTAGGTGGAATCTGTAAATGAAAATATATTTAATAAGTAATAATTTAGTCGTAAATGATATATCTTATGAAACAAGTGAAACAGTTGAAGAAAAAAGAATAAGCAGACCTTTATCTATTGAAGGAGAAAAGCTAGCTTTAAAAATATCATCTTTATTTGATGCCCAAGTAATATATTCATCAAACTTTGCAAGTGCGATAGGAACCTCTAAATATATAGCTAAGAAAAATAACACAGATATAAAAATAAATTCAACTTTAAATGATTCACTTATCGGAGTTTTAGGTAACCGAAATATTCAAATGCTAAGATTTATGCAAGAAAGAGACTTTGATTATAAATTTCCATCTGGAGAATCTTTAAATGAAACTAAAGAAAGACTAAATAAATTTTTTAAAAAAGTAATTTATATGCATAAAGAAGAAAATGTTGTCATAGTATCTAATAAGAGAGCTTTTCTTGCATTGTTATCCATATATTGTAAAAAAGAATTTGATATGAGTGATCGTTTAGTATTAACTTTTAATGACTGCATAATTTTAAGTGCTGCTGAAAGTGATGTTAATATGATCGAAATTACCTTAGAAAACGGCAATATAAAAAAAATAGACATAATGGAATAATTGTGATACAATATCTCTCGTACCAAAAAAAGGGGGATTTTTTTATGAAAATAATTATTGATAAATTAGATTATATGTTAAGTAACAGTGATGTATCTGCTAAAAAAACTTTATGGGAGTCTATAAAGAATTCAAGTTACATTATGAAAACAGCAAAGGAAGTAATTAAAGATAGAAAAAGTGGCAAATTAACAGTAGCATCACCTAGTATATGTAATTTAATATTAAGTTTACCAAATGAAATAACAAAAGAAATATACAGAAATACAGTTAAAAAAGCATTAAGTAATGAAGATATTTCTAGATTAGTTGTTTCTAATAATAAAACTTTTTTAGAATTAGTTTTAATGAATAATAGTGTTGATTTAGAAGATTATGAACAAGATTTTGTAGTATCTGAAATTCACAAGTTACTTGGTTTTAAACCTGAAAAAGTAAATGAAGTAAAGTATAAAGAAATTGTAATGGATGACTCAAAAAATGTTGTAGCGTATAAAGATGAATCTATAAGTGTAAGTGTAAATGAAAAAGAAGAAAAATACTTTGCAAGTGATGAATCTAAAGAAATTGTAGAAGTAGAACAACCAGAAAATCAAAATAGTTTAATTTATTACTTCTTAAGAAATCATAATTTTAGTGAAGAAACAAAGTATAGCTTAATAAATACAATGTTTATAAAACCATTTAGTCTTGAAGACTTTATTACTAGTTTAGATGAAACAGATGAAGTAAAAAAATTATTAAATAAATATTTAGAAATAACATCAAGAGTTAGAACATTTAAATAATAAACTTTCACTAGTTTATTTTTTTTATCTTTTATTGTATACTTAGGAAGGTGATGACATGGAAAAAGATGTAAGTATTGGAATTAGTGCAAGGCACGTCCATTTAGATGAAG
>JAVXUB010000016.1:0-9213 GCA_036642315.1 Bacilli bacterium | reverse complement strand
TCCACAATTTTTTATTTTTATTTTCTTAAACTTAACACATAATCATTTTTACTTTTAGGGTTTATTATAACAGAATCAACTAAATCCATAGTAAAACCAGCATTAATAAATCTTTTATCAGATCCATTATATAGTTCCCAAGTATAAAGTGCTTGAAAAGTATCTACTGGAAACTTCTCTAAAAATTCTCTATATTGCATTTCATCTAAACTAAGATAATGAAATACATTTGATAAAAGCATAATATCATACTTTTTATTTATTACATCAGGTAAGTCTTCAACACCGTAAAAAAATATTTTAGGTAATTCAATATTCCTTAATTTTTCTTGTAACTTATAATAGTTAGTTTCATCAAAGTAAGGAATTATCCTTCCATTTTCAAAATCTAATAAACCATTTCCAATATACCTAGACATTATTATACTTGAAAATTTTCTATTAGTTTTAATTAACTCTTTAAAAAAAGTTCTAACATCATTAGGTAAATATCTACTAATTTTAACATAAGTATCCATATTATCCATTTTCTTATTTACAAAAAAATCATAAAAATCATAAAAGCTTAAAACTCTAATCGCCATAAACTTTAGTACAAAATGAAACCAAGCACATCTATTAATATCGTATACATCTACATTCTTAGCACCATTTAATATACTAGTAAAATATTGATCCCCACTACCTAAAACAGTTAAAACATCAGCATTATCAAAATCATATAAATCCTTAAAACTAGAAACATTCTCATTAGTAAAACCATAAACTTTACCATATTTTAAACTTTCTTTTTCCATTTTCAAAACACTCCCTTTAAATGTCTATTAGTATAACACAAAAGTCCATAATAGTAAAATAATTACAAAAAAATATTTATGTATAAAAAAAGAATGAAATTAATCACTCTTAAAATATATTATTCTGCGACGATATCATCTGCAACAAGTGCATCTTTTACATCATCAGACATTAATTTTTCTTCTAAAACTTCACTAGCGTCATCATCTAAAAATTCTTTTTCTAGTTCAATTTTAATATCGCTATATTGTTTATAACCAGTTCCAGCAGGAATTAGTTTACCAATAATAACATTTTCTTTTAATCCAACTAAATTATCAACCTTACCACGAATTGCAGCATCAGTTAAAACTCTTGTAGTTTCTTGGAAAGATGCAGCTGATAAGAATGAATCAGTCTCTAAAGAAGATTTAGTAATACCTAACATTATAGGGTTTCCCTTAGCAGGAACTTTACCAGCAAGTATTACCGGTTTATTTCCAGCTGTAAATTCTCTTAAAGAAACAGTTAATCCCTCAACAAATTCAGTATCACCAGGGTCCATTATTCTTACTTTATTAATCATTCTCTTAGCGATAATTTCAATATGTTTATCGTTAATATCAACACCTTGTAATTTATAAACTCTTTGTACTTCTTTTAATATATATTCTTGAGCAGTAAGTGGATCAGTTACAGCAAGTAATTCTTTTGGTGATATAACGCCTTCAGTTAATTTATCTCCAGCATCAACTTTATCTCCAATTTCAACTCTTACTTTCATGTTGTAATTAGTAACATGTTCTCTTACTCCAGATTCATTTTCAATAGTAATATTGTATTTACCATTTTGTTCTTCAATACCTATTACAGTACCACTAACCTCAGCAATAGTCGCTTTTCCTTTTGGCATTCTTGCTTCGAATAATTCTTCTACTCTTGGTAAACCTTGAGTAATATCTTCACCACCAGCAACTCCACCTGTATGGAATGTTCTCATTGTAAGTTGTGTACCGGGTTCTCCAATTGATTGAGCAGCCATAATACCTACAGCTTCTCCTTTTTCAACTAAATTACCAGTTGCAAGGTTACGTCCATAACATTTTTGACAAACACCATTATTAGCTTTACAAGATAAAACACTTCTTATTTCAACTTTTTTAATACCAGCTTTAATTACTTTTACTACAATATTTTCAGTAATTAATTCACCAGCATTAAGTATTATATCTTTTGTTTTAGGATCAATTATACGTTTAGCAGTATAACGGCCTAATATTCTCTCAGCTAAAGGTTCAATAATTGAATTATCTTTTTCATTTAGTAAGTCATAAACTGTAACACCTTGTACTGAACCACAGTCAAATTCTTTTACGATTATATCTTGAGCAACGTCAACTAGTCTTCTAGTTAAATAACCTGAGTCAGCAGTTCTAAGAGCTGTATCGGCAGATCCTTTACGAGACCCATGAGTTGATAAGAAGAATTCAGATACTGTTAGTCCTTCCATAAATGATGAAGTAATTGGTATTTCCACGATTGAACCATCTGGTTTAGCCATAAGTCCACGCATACCTGCAAGTTGTGTAAAGTTTGAAATCTTTCCACGAGCTCCACTATTCATCATCATAAACAATGGATTATCAAAATTATCAGCACTTATTGCTTTTAATTCTTCTTTTACTTCATCGGTTGCAAGAGTCCATACTTCAATAACAGATGCATATCTCTCTTTTTCAGTAATAAGTCCTCTTTGAAATTGTTTATTTATTGTATCTACTTTTTTCTTAGCTACATCAATTATTTCTTTTTTCTTATCACTTCTTATTACATCAGCAATAGAAACAGTAATACCTGCTATAGTTGAATACTTAAATCCTAAATTCTTAAGTTTATCAAGCATTATTGAAGTTTCAGTAGTTTTGTATCTTTTAAATACTTGAGCAATTAATTGACCAAGTGTTTTTTGTACAAAAGGTTGTAATAACTTCATTTTTTTAATTTCTTCAGGAATATTACATCCCATTTCTAAGAAATATTTATCTGGAGTCATTCCTTCAATATTTTCTTTTGTTCCCTCATTTACATAAGGAAAAGAATCAGGTAATATTTCATTAAATTTAAGTTTACCAACAGTAGTAACTAAGTATTTATTTTGTTGATTCTCAGTAAATATTTTATATTTAAAAGATTTAACTGGAATAGCAATCCTTGAATGTAATGAAAGTTCTTTTCTTTCATATGCCATTAAAGCTTCATTAGGATCTTTAAATACTCTTCCTTCACTATCTTCACCTGTATATTCAATAGTTAAGTAACAATTTCCTAAAACCATATCTTGAGATGGTGTAACGATTGGTTTTCCATCTTTAGGGTTTAAGATATTATTAGCACCTAACATAAGTATACGTGCCTCACTCTTAGCTTCTTCTGATAAAGGTACATGGACAGCCATTTGGTCTCCATCAAAGTCAGCATTAAATGCAGTACAAACTAGTGGATGAAGTCTAATTGCTTTACCACCAATTAAAACTGGTTCAAATGCTTGAATACCTAATCTATGAAGTGTTGGAGCACGGTTAAGTAGTACTGGATATTCAGTTATTACATCTTCTACAATATCCCAAACTGACTCATCTCTTGCTTCGATTAATTTCTTAGCACCTTTTATATTATGAGCAAGTCCACGTTCTACAAGTCCATTTATAACATGTGGTTTAAATAACTCAATAGCCATTTCTTTTGGAATACCACATTGATACATTTTAAGACTTGGTCCAACAACGATAACAGAACGACCAGAATAATCTACTCTTTTTCCAAGTAAATTTTGTCTAAATCTTCCTTGTTTACCTTTTAACATACTAGATAAACTCTTAAGTGGTCTATTAGATGCAGCAGTAATACTTCTTCCTCTTCTACCATTGTCAAGTAGTGAATCAACTGCTTCTTGAAGCATTCTTTTTTCATTTTGAACAATGATATTAGGAGCACCTAACTCTAATAACTTTTTAAGTCTATTGTTTCTGTTTATTATTCTTCTATAAAGATCATTTAAATCACTTGTTGCAAAACGTCCACCATCAAGTTGAATCATTGGACGAAGTTCTGGTGGTATTACTGGTAATACATCTAAAACCATCCAACTAGGTTCATTACCTGATTCTGAAAATGCTACTAAGCAATCAAGTCTTTTAACAAGTCTAATTCTTTTTTGACCAGTTGTACTATCAAGTTCTTTTCTTAAATTTTCAATTTCTTTAGCTAAATCGACATTTATTAAAAGTTCTTTAATAGCTTCAGCTCCCATACCTACTTTAAAAGTATTTCCATATTTTTCATAATAAGCACGGTATTCTTTATCTGATAATGTTTGTTTAACTTCAAGTGGAGCTTTTCCAGGATCAATTACAACATAACTAACAAAATATAAAACTTCTTCTAAGTCTCTAGGTGACATATCCAAAATTAATCCCATTTTAGAAGGTACACCTTTAAAGAACCAAATGTGAGAACAAGGAGCAGCAAGTTCAATATGTCCCATTCTCTCACGTCTAACTTTTGAACGAGTTACTTCTACTCCACATCTATCACATATAATGTTTTTATATCTAAGTCTTTTGTACTTTCCACAGCTACATTCGAAATCCTTAGTAGGTCCAAATATCTTTTCACAGAATAAACCATCTCTTTCGGGTTTTAAAGTACGATAATTTATTGTTTCTGGTTTTTTAACTTCACCATAAGACCAACTACGTATCTTTTCAGGTGATGCTATACTAACTTTTATTCCTTTAAATTTACTAACATCTATCAATTAAATCACCTACTCCCCATCTTCAATTTCTACATTTAATATATCTGGAAATTCTAAATCATCAAGTTCAACATCTTCTTCTTCATCTTCTGGAATCACATCTTCAATTACTGGTTCTATTTCTTCAATAACTGGTTCAGTAATTTCGATTTCTTCAATTCTAAATGCATCAGTATCATCTTCGTCTTCTTCAATATCTTTAAATTCAACGACATTTCCTTCATTATTTACTACTTGTACATCTAAGCATAATGCTTGGAATTCTTTAACAAGTACACGGAAACTTTCAGGTACTCCTGCTTGATTTATTGCTTTTCCTTTAACTAAAGCCTCATATACTTTAACACGACCAACGATATCATCGGCTTTAACAGTAAGTATTTCTTGTAATACATGAGCTGCGCCATAAGCATATAATGCCCATACTTCCATTTCTCCGAATCTTTGTCCACCAAATTGAGCTTTTCCACCTAGTGGTTGTTGTGTAACTAATGAATAAGGTCCTGTTGCTCTAGCATGTAATTTATCATCTACCATGTGGTGTAATTTAACCATGTACATAACACCAACATTAATTCTATGATCAAATGCTTCACCTGTACGGCCATCATGAAGTTCAACTTTTCCATCTTCAGCCATTCCAGCTTCTTTCATTTCCTCAGCTATATCTGCCCATGTTGCTCCATCAAATACTGGAGTAGCATAGTGTTCACCAAGCTTTTTACCAGCCATACCTAAATGTACTTCTAGAATTTGACCGATATTCATACGAGACGGTACTCCTAGAGGATTAAGCATAACATCAACTGGAGTTCCATCTGGCATGTAAGGCATATCTTCCTCTGGTAAAACTAGAGAAATAACTCCTTTATTACCATGTCTTCCAGACATTTTATCTCCAACTTGGATTTTTCTTTTTTGAATAATATAAACTCTTATTATTTTTGATACTCCAGCAGGTAAATCATCACTATTTGCTTTAGTATAAACTTTAACATCATGAACGATTCCGCCAGATCCATGTTCTACACGAAGGGATGTATCTCTAACTTCTCTAGTTTTTTCTCCAAATATTGCATGCAATAATTTTTCTTCACTAGTAAGCTCTTGGACACCTTTTGGAGTTACTTTACCAACTAAAATATCTCCTTCTCTTACTTCTGTACCAATTCTAACTATTCCCTCAGAATCAAGATTCTTTCGAGCATCTTCACCAACATTAGGTATATCTCTAGTTATCTCTTCAGGTCCTAGTTTAGTATCACGACAATCTATATCAAAGTGTGATATATGTAAAGATGTATAAACATCATCTTTAACTAATCTTTCATTTAATATAACAGCATCTTCATAGTTGTATCCATTAAATGTCATAAATGCAACAGTCATATTTTTACCAAGTGCAAGTTCTCCTTCATCTGTAGAAGGTCCATCTGCAATAACTTGATTTCTATGAACTTTATCTCCCGCTTTTACAAGTGGATGATGATTTACACAAGTTGATGCATTACTACGTTCAAAGTTAGCTAGATAATAAGTATCTTTTCCACTAGCAACATTAACAATTATTTTTAAAGAATCGGCATATTCAACTACACCATCAGCTTTACAAACAATAGTAGATCCTGAATCTCTTGCTGCTATATATTCAACACCAGTACCAACAATTGGTGCCTCAGGCACAAGTAAAGGTACTGCTTGTCTTTGCATGTTTGCACCCATTAGGGTTCTATTAGCATCATCAAATTCAAGGAATGGAATACAACTTGTAGTTATTGCAACAATTTGACTAGGTGCAACGTCAACAAAGTCAACATCATTTTTCTTAACATATATAGTATCGCCATTTACTCTAACGATAACATTATCATCAACTATTTCATTTTTATCACTTAACTTAAGTGTAGCTTGTGAAATATGATAATCTTCTTCTTCATCAGCTGTCATAAATACAATTTCATCAGTTACTACAGCATCAACTACCTTTTTATAAGGAGTCATTAAGAAGCCATATTCATTAATTTTTGCATATCCAGCAAGTGAAGTTATTAAACCTATATTTTGTCCTTCTGGAGATTCTATTGGGCAAATTCTTCCGTAGTGAGAAGCATTAACGTCTCTTACGTCCATTCCTGCTCTATCTCTAGATAGTCCGCCAGGTCCAAGACTTGAAAGTCTTCTTTTATCAGTTAACTCCGCAATTGGATTAACTTGATCCATGAATTTAGATAATTGACTTGATCCAAAGAATTCTTTTAGTGATGCTGTTACTGGACGAATATTTATTAGTGTCTTAGGTGTTACTGCATCAACTTCTTGAGTAGTCATACGTTCACGTATAACTCGCTCCATTCTTGACATACCAATTCTAAATTGATTTTGAATTAATTCTCCAACTTGTCTTACTCTTCTATTTCCTAAATTATCAATTTCATCAACTTTACCAATATTATAATGTAAATTAATATAATAAGATAAAGAAGCATAAATATCAGGTATAGTAAGTCTTTTTTCCATAACTGATGTATCAACACCAATTAATTTAACAATCTTTTTCTCATCATTTGGATCAAATATTTTAACTGTTTGGATTTTCTTGAAATTATCAAGTTCCATATTAATTAAAGCATCTTCCATATTAATACCATCTTCAAAATATGGTTTAATCATTTCTAATACTTCTTTAGTTACTACAGTTCCACTTTTACAAATTGTTTTTTTACCAACAATTATCGCCTCAGCTAAAGTACAACCTAATAATCTGTCTAATACATTTAGTTTTTTATTAAATTTATAACGACCAACTTTTGCTAAATCATAACGGAATCTATCAAAGAATCTTGTTATTAATTGATTCTTAGCAGAATCAAGTGTAGCAGGTTCTCCTGGTCTTAACTTTTCATATATTTCAATTAAAGCTTCATCAGAATTTTTTGTTACATCTTTTTCAATAGTATTCATTATAAATGGTTCTTCACCAAATAAATTAATAATATCTTCATCACTTGATAAACCTAAAGCTCTTAGTAATGTTGTTACAGTTACTTTTCTAGTTCTATCAATTCTTACATATAATACATCTCTTGCATCAGTTTCATATTCAAGCCATGTACCTTTATTAGGTATTATTTCTCCACTAACTATTCTTCTACCATTTTTATCTATTTCTCTTTTGAAATAAACGCTAGGACTTCTAACTAATTGAGATACAATAACTCGCTCAGCTCCATTAATGATAAATGTCCCAGCATCTGTCATTAAAGGCATATCACCTAAGAATATTGCTTGTTCTTTTACTTCACCAGTCTCATGAATAAAAAGACGAGCCTCAACTTTTAAAGGTGCAGCGTAATTAACCATTCTTTCCTTAGCTTCTTTAATCGAATATCTCGGTTCATCGAAATAATAATTTCCAAATTCTAAAGAAATATTACCTGTAAAACTTTCAACTGGAAATAAGTCATCAAAAATCTCCTTGATGCCTTCATCAAGGAATTGTTGATAACTTTTCTTTTGAATCTCTAGTAGATCTGAAAGCTCTAAAATATTCTTTGTCTTTGAGAAATTTCTTCTTTCTCGATAGTCACCAAATTTTTCTTTTTTATATGCCACGATATCACCCCATACACAAATTTTTTTTAGACTATAACTATTTATTAAAATAAATACGCCACCAATTTAGAATTTTACTTCTTATTTTTACTAAAGTCAACGCTTTTTTGCCTTTATCACATAAAAACCTTTACTTTTTTCTATAATTTCTAAATTGTAGGTATTTTCTAATACTTTATTAATACTTTTTACACCTTGATCTTTACGCATTACAAACCAAAGTTCACCATCAGGATTAAGCTTATCTATTGCATCAACTAAAAAGCCTAACACAACTTTTTTACCAGCCCTAATCGGTGGATTTGTAATTACAATATCAAACTTTTTTAATACATTACTATATATATCACTTTCATAAACAGATGCATTTACTTTATTATTTTTAACATTTAACTCTGCTAAATGAACAGCTCTTTTATTAACATCAACCATATCAACACTTATATTTAGGATACTACCCAAAACTACCCCAATATAACCATATCCACAACCAACATCTAATAGACTAGTAATCGAACTTTTCTTATTTTTTATAAAAGTCTCAACTAAAAATCTACTACCGTAATCAACTTTATCTTTAGAGAATACTCCATTATCACTTTGAAAAGTAAAAGAAACACTGCCATAATCATATTTCAGTGTTCTAAGCTCACTTTTTAAAGATTCATTATTAGTAAAATAATGTTCCAAAGGCTTTCCCCTTTTCTTAATATGTACCTAGTATAGCAAGAGCCTTAACCTAAGTCAAGGAATTTTGAGCTTGTTTTTTTAAAAATTTTACTTACGCCCTACTACAAATTCACTCGCAACTGTAACAGCATTTCCAATTAAAGATTCATAGTTTTCGCTAGTAACAAATTCATAAGGAAGTTCATCTTGTTGATCCATAATACTTCTTGCAATTGCAATTCTTACCTCTAAATCTTCAGATTTATCACATATAGCAGCAGTTACTTCATCACTTTTAAGCACTGCAACATAAAAAGTATAATCATCTTTATCAACAT
>JAVXUB010000015.1:0-9275 GCA_036642315.1 Bacilli bacterium | reverse complement strand
TAAAAAAAGTAACGTTTCACGTGAAACATTACCTTCAAATATTAATTATATTTCGTCTTCGGTAGTATCATCAGTAGTTGTAATTATAGTTTCTGTACTTTCTTCTAAAGGATCAATAACCTTGTCTTCAGAAGTACCTTCAATTATAGATTCTTCTTCATTTTCTTCAGGTTCTTCAACAATATCTACTAAACTTATAGTAGCAACTGTTTGTTCGTCTTTTAAGTTAATTAATCTAACTCCTTGAGTAACTCTACCTAATACAGAAATTTGTTCTAACGGCATTCTCATAGTCATTCCAGAGTTTGTCATAATTACTAATTCTTTATTTTCTTCAATAACTTTAACAGAAACTAAAATACCATTTTTCTCAGTAATATTTAAAGCTTTAACACCTTTACTACCTCTTTTAGTTTTTCTATACTCACAAACCTTTGTTTGCTTACCGTATCCTTTTTCTGTTACTAATAATATAACTTGTTCTTCATCTACTATTTCGCAGCATATACAGTTAGATCCATCTAATGAAATTCCTCTAACTCCAGATGCAGTTCTACCCATAGTTCTTATTTGAGATTCATCAAATTTTACCATTCTACCATGGTCTGATGCTAGTAAAACTAAGCCTTTGCCATCTGTTTTCTTAACATCAATTAATTCATCGTTTTCTTTTAATGTAATACTTATTTTACCAGTTCCTCTAATACTATCAAACTCTGAAACTAGTGTTCTTTTAACAACTCCACCACGTGTAGCAAATAATAAATATTTACTATCATCATCTTGGCTTATTCTAACAACTGAATTTATCTTCTCATCTTTATCTATTTGTAATAAGTTTATTATAGGAAGTCCTTTAGATTGACGTCCAAACTCAGGTATTTCATAACCTTTTAATCTATAAACTTTACCTTTATTAGTAAAGAATAGTATATAATCATGTGTTGATAAGTTGATCATGTGTTCTACAAAGTCTTCATCATTTGTTTGAATTCCTTTAATTCCCACACCTCCACGGTTTTGAGATTTAAATGTATCAGATGTAGTTCTCTTAATATAACCTTTATTAGTTAATACAATTAAGATATTTTCCTCAGGTATTAATGATTCATCTTCTATAAAGTCAACTGCAGTCATATCAATTTCAGTTTTTCTCTTATCTCCAAACTTAGCTTTAATTTCAAGCATTTCTTGTTTAATAATATCTAAAACTAATTTTTCACTAGCAAGTATTTCCCTATATCTAGCTATTTCTTTTAATAAATCATTTAATTCTTCTTCAATTTTAGCTCTTTCTAAACCAGTTAATCTACGAAGTTTTAATTCAAGTATTGCATCAGCTTGTGTATCACTTAAGTTAAATCTAGACATTATTCTTTCTTTTGCAAGTGAATCATTGTTAGCTTCTTTAATAATCTTTATTACTTCATCTATGTTATCAATTGCAATCTTATAACCTTCAAGAATATGTACTCTTTTTAAAGCTTTATCGAGTTCAAATTGAGTTCTTCTAATAATAACTAACTTTTGATAATTAATATATTTAGAAATAATATCTTTTAATGGTAAAGTCTTAGGTTCTCCTTCATCTATCATTAAAAATGTAATTCCATAACTTGTTTGTAACTGTGTATGTTTATATAAATTATTTAATATAACATTCGCATTTGCATCTTTTTTTAAGGTAACTACTACCTTTATTCCATTTGTTAAACTTGATTCATCATGTAAATTAGTAATACCTTCTAGTGTTTTATTTCTAACTAATTCACCAATTCTTTCTTGAAAAGTTCTTTTATTAACTTGATAAGGTAATTCTTTAATAATAATTCTATTTTTTCCATTACTTTGGTCTATTTCAGCTTTACCTCTTATAGTAATAGTACCTTTTCCAGTATCATATGCCTTTTTAATTCCAGAATTTCCTAGAATAGTTGCAGCAGTTGGAAAGTCAGGTCCTTTAATAAACTCCATTAATTCAAGTGTTGTTATATCATTATTATCAATATAAGCAACACAACCATCTATTACTTCACTTAAATTATGAGGTGGAATATTAGTAGCCATGCCAACAGCAATACCCATAGTTCCATTTACTATTATATTTGGAAACTTAGAAGGTAATACTAAAGGTTCTTTTCTAGTTCCATCATAATTAAGTCCAAAATCTACAGTATTTTTGTTGATATCTCGAAGTAATTCTAAAGATATCTTAGAAAGTCTAGCCTCAGTATAACGATATGCTGCAGGATCATCTCCATCTATTGAACCAAAGTTACCATGTCCATCTACCAATACATATCTATAACTAAAGTCCTGAGCTGTTCTAACCATAGCGTCATACACCGAAGAGTCACCATGTGGATGATATCTACCTAAAACAGAACCGACCGTTGTAGCACTCTTTCTAAAAGGCTTATCAGGTGTAAGTCCATCTTCATACATTGTATAAAGAATTCTTCTATGAACTGGTTTTAATCCATCTCTTAAATCTGGAAGAGCACGTGATACAATTACACTCATCGAATATTTAATAAAACAATTTTCTACTTCTTCAACTATATTTCTTTGTAATAATTTATCCATTCTATCCTCCTATATATCCAAATATTCAGCATATTTAGCATTTTCTTCAATAAATTTTCTTCTAGGTTCTACTTCTTCACCCATTAATACATCAAATGCTTTATCAGCTGCAATTGCATCTTCAATTGTTATTTGAATTAACGTTCTATTATTAATATCCATTGTAGTTTCACATAATTCTGAAGGGTCCATCTCACCAAGTCCCTTGTTTCTACTAACCTCAGCTTTAACAGTATCAGGTAAACTAGCAAGATATGCATCTCTATCTTCATCAGTTAAAACATATTTTGTAGTTTTACCATGTTTTATATTATATAAAGGAGGTTGTGCTGCATAAACAAATCCACCTTCTACTATAGGTTTAAAGAAACGATAAAATAATGTTAATAAAAGTATTCTAATATGATCTCCATCAACATCGGCATCTGTCATAATTATTATTTTATGATATCTTAAATTTTCAATATTAAATTCTTCACCTATACCTGTACCAAACGCAGTTATCATACTTCTTATTTCTTCATTAGCAAGAGCTCTATCTAACCTTGCTTTTTCAACGTTTAATATTTTTCCTCTAAGTGGTAATATTGCTTGTGTCTTTGAGTCTCTTCCACCTTTAGCTGAACCTCCGGCAGAGTTTCCTTCGACTATAAATATTTCTGAAATTGATGCATCTCTACTAGTACAATCAGTTAATTTTCCCCATTGGTTAGTAAGTTCAAGTCCACCTTTTCTTCTAGTTAACTCTCTTGCTTTTTTAGCAGCTTGTCTAGCTCTAGATGCAGTTAAACTTTTTTCCATAATTATTTTAGCAACAGGAGGATTTTCCATTAAAAATCTTTCAAAACCTGTTGAAAACACATCACTAGCAATCTTTTTAACTTCCATATTACCTAGTTTAGTCTTTGTTTGTCCTTCAAACTGTGGATCTGGATGTTTACAAGAAATAATCATTGTTAAACCTTCACGACAATCTTCACCAGTTAAGGATTCATCATTATCTTTTAAATATTTATTTTGTTTAGCATATGTGTTGATAACTCTAGTTAAAGCATTTTTTACACCATCTTCATGAGTACCACCTTCATATGTATTAATATTATTTGTAAATGAATAAATACTAGGATTATACGAATCATTATATTGAAACGCAACTTCCATAACAATACCATCTTCACTACCTTCTAAATAAATTACATCATGAATTGGTTTTTTATTTTTATTAAGCATTTGAACATATTCACTAATTCCACCATTATAAAGAAAAGAATCTTGTTTATCATCTGCTCTTCTATCATATAAATTAATCCTTAGTCCCTTATTTAAAAATGCCATTTCTTGAAGTCTTGTATAAAGAATATCGTAATCATACTCAGTAGATTCCTTAAATATTTCTTCATCTGCTCTAAATCTAACTGATGATCCTGTTCTATTAATATCACAAGTATCAATTATTTTTAAAGGTTCACAAGATTTACCACCATTTTCAAATCTCTCAAAATAAACATTACCATCACGATAAATTTTTATTTCTAACCAACTTGATAAAGCATTAACAACAGAGGCACCAACACCATGAAGTCCTCCACTTACTTTATAACCTTCTCCACCAAATTTTCCACCAGCATGAAGTACAGTAAATATAGTTTCTACTGTTGATAACCCAGTTTTTTTATTAATTCCTGTTGGAATACCACGTCCATCATCTTTAACTTCAATAATATTACCTTTTTCAATTGTTACTTCAATATCATCACAAAAACCAGCTAATGCCTCATCTACTGCATTATCTACAATTTCCCAAACTAAATGGTGAAGTCCTTTTGGTCCAGTACTTCCAATATACATACCTGGTCTTTTTCTTACTGCTTCAAGACCTTCTAATACTTGAATATCACTATCCGTATAATGTGTTTCCTTATTCATTTTAATTTCTCTCCTTTATTTCGCTACTTATTACTTCGTATATTTTACTTATTTTTAATATTTCCTTCGGCACTAACTCTATGTTAGTAAGTGTTATAAATGTTTGTACTTCATTATTTAACATATTTAATATATTTATTATTTTTAAAGAATCTAACTCACTAAACAAATCATCTAAAATTAATATTGGATAATCATCTTTCTTTTCTTTAATTAACTCTATTTCTGCTAACTTAAATGACAAAATTGCATTCTTTAACTGTCCTTCACTACCAAACTCTTTTAATTTATTACTATCTAGTAAAAACTCAATATCATCATGATGTATTCCCATAAGTGTTTTACCAAATTCCAGTTCTTTAACATACAATTTTTTAAAATTATCAAATATCTCTTCTTCAGTCTTACTAAAAGCTGAAATATATCTTATCTTTAACTTTCCACTCATAAATATTTTTTCATAAATGTCTCCAACATACTTATTTATATTTTCTATATAATCTTTTCTATATTTATAAATACTTTTTCCTAAACTTACAAGTTTACTAGTTAATATATCTAGATATTCATTTCTTTCATTTCCATTTAAATACATTTGTTTTAAATATGCATTTCTATGTTTTAATACTTTATTATAGTTACTTAAAATTATCAAATATTCCCTATATAACTGACTAATTTCAATATTAATAAGTTTTCTTCTTTCATTTGGTGCAGCATTTATTAATTCAATATCTCGAGGATTAAATAACACTATTGCAATTCTTGATACATATTCACTTATTTTATCTACTTTATTATGATCAATTAATACTTTTTTACCTTCCTTATTAATTATAACTTTATAACTTGTTACTAACTTTCTATTTAATATTTCCCCATCAATCTGTGCTTTTTCTTCTCCTTTTTTAATTAAATACTTATCATTATTAATTCTAAATGATTTAGTAAGTGAAAGTATATATATTGCTTCAACTAAATTTGTTTTACCACTTCCATTATTACCATAAATAAAATTAAGATTTGCAGGAAAATTAATTTCTAAATTACTATAATTTCTAAAATTAGTTAACTTTAAATTATTTAATTTCATTATAACCCTCTTATATGACATATATTTAATATACTATGTATTTAAGTATCCCTATACACCCTATAAGTATAACACAAAATAGACACATTTAAAAGAAAATTCACTACTTTCTGAGTGTATAAATACTAAGTAATCTACTACATTTATATATTTGATTATTAAAGATATTATAAGAGACATTAAACTTCACTTTTTCATAATTTTTAAATATAACTTCGATACTTTTAGCAGTTATTTTTCTATATGTTAAAACATTATTATAGTTAACCCATAAAGAATCATTTCTTCTTGGTGAAAAAAGTGGAAATATAACTAATAAACTACTTTCATTTATTATAATAGGTGGTTTACTAGTAACTTCAATTAAATATTTAGTACCACTTACCCTACCCTTATAACTACTTCCAAAATAATTACAACTTTCATCTATTATTTTTAAAAGTGATGAATTTACAATAATAAAGTTATTTTTTTCACTTATCTTTGTCT
Organism: Bacilli bacterium; assembly: GCA_036642315.1. GTDB lineage: Bacteria > Bacillota_I > Bacilli_A > RF39 > UBA660 > Onthocola_B. The sequence continues at coordinate 3,181 of JAVXUB010000015.1, read as the reverse complement.
TATAATCTTCTTCAACTAAATAATTTGTATTTTTATTTATAATATAATTCATAGTATCCCCCAAAGTTGATTGTTATTATAAAGTCTCTATACCGCATATTTTGTCAAAAAAAAGACAAACTGTGTTATTTGTCTAATAAGTTTTAATTGGTAGTATTAATTCTATTAAAGATTCATCTGTAACAGGTTTAATTAATAAAGGTTTATCATCACTATTAAGAAGTAACAATATATTATCTTCTTTTACTACTCTTAGAGCTTCTAACATATATTTACTACTAAAAGATAACTCTATTTTATCTTTATTATTACTATCAATCTTTAAATTTTCAACAGCATTACCTAGTTCATTAGAACTTGATGTTATAACCATTTCATTATCTTTAATATGCATCTTTATTATATTTTTTTCTTTATTTTGAGCAAGTAATGCTGCTCTATCTACTGCATCATAAAACTCTCTTACATTTAAATTAATTATATATGCATAGTCATTTGGTATAAAATGTGATGTTTCAGGATAAGTCCCACTAAGTAAATTACTTTGTAAACAAATATTTTTATATATAAATAATATTTTGTTAGTAAATACATATATTTCAACATCAGCATCATCTAACATAATTTTTTCAAGTTCAGTAATACTTTTACCAGGTATAACTATATTTATACTTTTATTAATTATTGTTGATAACTTAATATTCTTTTTTGATAATCTATAAGAGTCCGTTGCAATACACTCTAATATATCTCCATTAATTTTCAAATTAATACCAGTTAATAAAGGTCTTACTTCTTGTGTTGATAACGCATAAGATGTTTGATTAATTATTTCTTTTAATAATACTGAATTAAGTGATATTACATCAGTATTCTTTTCAATATTAATATTCGGATAATCACTTGGATTATAACAATTAAGTTTATATTGTGTATTAGGAGAAGATATTTTAATCTTTAAATCCTCTTCCATTTCAAAATTAATTTCATCACTAGGCATCTTTCTTATCATATCTAAAAAGTATTTACTTTGTATTATTACTTTACCAGTTCCTTCTTTATAAATAATATCTGTATCATCTATATGAACTTTTATTGTTAGTTCAGAGTCACTTGCTAACAAATCAATTCCTGACTCACTTACTTCAAACACTATTCCATTTAATACAGGTATAGTAGTTCTTTGTGATAATGCTTTAGTTACATTATTTAAAGCATCACTTATAATACTTTTTTTAATAGTCCATTTCATTTTTAAATTCCTTCTTTCTTTTATTATTATTCTTTATTATTATACTTATAATAGCGTTGATGTTGTTGGTAAGTCCATTATATCATAAATAGTACCGTTTATAGCCAAAATTTAACTTTAAGTTATCCACATTATTGTAACTTAGTTTTAATTTCTTTCAACATATTATTTAAGCATGAATCATTTTTAATATCTGCTTTTATTTTATCACACGCGGTTGATACAGTTGAATGATCTCTTCCACCAAACTCAAGCCCTATTTTAGCTAAATTTTCATCTGTTTCAACTCGACAAAGATACATTGCTATATGCCTTGGTCTTACTACTAAATTAGTTCTTTTCTTACCCTTTAAGTCATCTACTGATATCTTAAAATATTCAGCAACAGCATTTTGAATTGATGCAATCGAGTTACTTATAAATATATTTGTTGTTACATAATCTTTTAATGACTCAATAGCGAAATCCAGCGTTACTTTATCTGGTACCATCATAGCTGTATAAGCAAGAAGTCTATTAATTGTACCTTCAATATGTCTTACATCATTAACACACGAGTTAGCAATATATTCAATTACATCATCATTTACTTTATTTTCAATACTAGTATTCTTAATTTTTTCTTTTATAATATCACATCTTAAATTAAAATCAGGTGGATAAATATCAACAGGTAATCCCCACATAAATCTACTTCGTAGTCTTTCTTCAATTTTCTTTAGATCATCAGGACTTTTATCACTACTAATAATAATTTGTTTATTTGATTGATGAAGTGTATTAAATGTATGAAAGAATTCTGTTTGAGTACGCTCAGCTCCTACAAGAAACTGTATATCATCTATTATTAATACATCAACATTACGATATTTATTTTTAAATTCATTAGCATAAGCCATCGTATTAGTTCCTTTATCAACTCCAGCTATACCAGTAAAATCAGTCATAAATTCATTACTTGTGGTGTATAAAACTTTAAGTTTACTGTGTTCAGTAATAAAGTTTCCAATAGCCTGCATTAAATGTGTTTTACCTAGTCCACTTCTTCCATATATAAATAAAGGATTATGTATTGTACCAGGAGCCTCAGCTACAGCCCTTGCAGCAACAAAAGCCAGTCTATTTGTGTTACCAACTACATAGTTATCAAAAGTAAACTTTGGATTTAAATTAGTATTCCACTCAATATCTTCATTATTATTTTCTTCTAATATAGTAGGTTCAACTAAACTTTCAATTTCATCATCAGTAATATATTTAAAAGTATAGTTAATTCCAGTTAAAGAAAATAGAGTTCCGTCTATTATTGTATTATAAGTTTCCCCAAGCATTTGTTTATGAATTTCCATAGGTACTTTTATAGTTACTACATTGTTAATAATTGAGATAAGTTCCAATTTTGAAAACCAGATAGCATACGTATTTTGGCTTACTTGATTTTGTATCTCAACTAAAAATTTTAGAAAAAGTTCATCTGTTTTCAAAACCTCACCCCACTAACAATATTTCCCACATAAATTGTATAATAGTTTTGCTTAAATTAAAAGAGTAATCTTCAAATAAATACTTATTAACAAACTTATCCACATAAAATACCCTTTATTTATAGGTATAAAGTATACTTACCAACACTACCAACAAATTACAAACAAACACTATCAACAATCCACAAAGTTATAAACATACTGTTACTAACATGTTGTTAACTCTGTGGATAACTATTAAAAGTTATTAACAAGTTATCCACAATGCTTATATAACTAGATTAAATTAAAAATTAAAAGATATATCAAATATTTTTCAATTAATCGGGTTTTAATTTGTGTTATTTTAACTATATCAAAAAGAAAGTAGTAAATTACACGTTAAAAGTGGCTTTTTTCTTGACTTAATTACTTTCTAATATTATAATAAAAACGCTAAAGAAAA
>JAVXUB010000014.1:0-9842 GCA_036642315.1 Bacilli bacterium | reverse complement strand
TTATCTTTTGCAACACTTAGCATTAATTTAATTCTATTAATTTGGTTGGATGCAGAAGAACCTGGATCATAATCTATTGCAACTATATTTGAGTCGGGATATAGCTCTTTTATTTTTTTTATAACTGCTTTTCCGACAATATGATTAGGTAAACAAGCAAAAGGTTGAACACAAGCAATGTTTTTAACTCCATCTTTCATAAGCTCAATCATTTCTGCTGTTAAAAACCATCCTTCTCCAGTTTGGTTTCCCTTAGATAATATAGGTTCAACGTTTTTAGCAAGTTCATAAATATTAGATGTGCTTCTAAACCTTGTTCCCATTAATTCTTTTTTAACAGTTTTTTCATAGTAATCAATAATATCTAATAACTTTTTACTAAAGTAAGACATGGTTTTATTTTCTTTTAATAAATCTTTTTTTACAATATTAGCATATGCACTATATTTAACAAAACCCATTAATTCAGGCACTGTTACTTCACAGCCTTCTTTTTCAAGTTCTAAAACTAAATTATTATTTCCAAAATAATGATATTTTATAAGTATTTCTCCAACAATTCCAACTTTTGGAATTGTTTTTAAATTTATTGGAATATTTAAAAAGTCATTTATTATATTTTTAATGTTTTTCTTAAATTCTTGTTTATTTCCTTTTTTTACAGCATCAAGAGTTATATCTAAATGATGTTTATAAAGTTTATCTGTACTTCCTTTTTTTATTTCATAAGGTCTTGTTGCATAAAGTAATTTCATTAATAAGTCACCATATACTACCGCCATTAAAAATTTATTAACCATAGGAATAGTTATTTTAAATTCTTGTTCTTTTTCAAGACCACTAAAATTAAATGAGATTATTGGTACATTTGGAAACCCAGCATCCTTTAAAGCTTTTCTAATTAAACCAATATAGTTAGTAGCCCGGCATCCTCCACCAGTTTGACTAATCATAACTGTTGTATTATCTAAGTCATATTTACCACTTTTTAAAGCAAAAAGTAATTGACCAATAACAATAATTGAAGGATAACATATATCATTATTTACATATTTTAATCCATTTTCAACCATTTCCTCAGTCATTTCACTTAAATATTCAACATTATAACCTTCACTATTTAAAGCACTTACTAATAAAGGCATATGAAAAGGGGATAAATCAGGACATAAAATAGTATGTTTTTCTTTCATTTCTTTTTTAAAAGAATTTTTAGAATAGGTATAAGGTTCATAAGTTTTATCATTAATTCTTTTATTCATTGATGCCATTAAAGAACGAAGTCTTATTTTTATAGCACCCAAATTACTAGTTTCATCTATTTTTATAGTAGTATATAAACGATTATTAAACTTTAAAATTTCTTCTGTTTGATCAGTTATTATAGCATCAAGTCCACAACCAAAAGAGTTTAAACTAACAAGTTCTAAATAATCATGTTTTGATACAACATCAGCTGCTCTATAAACTCTTGAATGATAAGTCCATTGATCAACTACTCTTAAATGCATTTCATCAGTTGTATCAAAACAAACAGAATCCTCAGTTAAAACAGCAAAACCTAAACTATTAATTAAAGTATCAATTCCATGATTTATTTCTTTATCAATATGATATGGTCTACCAGCTAAAACTAAAGCTTTTTCTTTATGTTCGATAATATAACTTAAAAATTCTTTTCCTTTATTTATTATGTCATTTCTAAAACTCGCTTGTTCTAAAAAAGATTTTTTTATAGCATTTTTAAGCTCATTTTTAGTAAAATTATATTCTTTAAACTCATCAAGTTCTAAAAATCTTTTTAACATTTTTTCTTCATCAAATGGTAAGAAAGGATTTAAATATTTTATATTTTTAGTAATTAATTCATCAACATTAAGCTTAATTGCTTCTGAATAAGATGTAACAATAGGGCAGTTATATGAGTTATCACTACTAGCAAATTCTTTTTTTTCATACATGATACATGGATAAAAAATTGTTTTTACACCTTTATCAATTAAATTAGCAATATGTCCATGAGCAAGTTTAGCAGGATAACATACAGATTCAGATGGAATAGATTCAATTCCTTTTTCAAACATTGTGTGGCTTGAATGGTCTGATAAAATAACTCTAAAGCCAAGACTAGTAAAAAAAGTATGCCAAAAAGGATAATCTTCATACATATTTAAAACTCTAGGGATTCCAATTTCGCCTCTATAAGCATCTTTTACATCAAGTGAATTATAATTAAATAATCGCTCATATTTATAAGAAACCATGTTAGGTAACAAATTATTTGATCCATTGTTACCACTTCCTTTTTCACAACGATTTCCAGAAATAAAACTTTTATTACCGAATGTATTTATAGTTAAACCACAATGATTTACACAACCCTTACATCTAGTATGAGTTGTTTTCATTACTAAATTTTCTATAAGAGTCTCATTTAATAAACTACTTTCTACAGATTTATCTTCATAAAAGTTATAAGCATCAAGCCCAATTAAAGCCATTCCATAGGCTCCCATTAAACCAGCTATATTTGGTCTTATAACTTCTTTTTCTGTAATTATTTCAAAAGCACGTAAGATAGCATCGTTTAAAAAAGTTCCACCTTGGACTACAATTTTATCTCCCATGGTATCAGTATTTCTTATTTTCATAACTTTTTGTAAAGCATTTTTAACTACTGAGTAAGAAAGCCCTGCAAAAATATCACCTAAAGGTCTACCTTCTTTTTGAGTTTGTTTTATTTTTGAATTCATAAAAACTGTACAGCGACTACCTAAATCAACTGGATTTTTACTTTTTAAAGCAAGGTCTACAAAATCTTCTATTTTAATATTTAATGATTTAGCAAATGTTTCAATAAAAGAGCCACAACCTGAAGAACAAGCTTCATTTAATAAAATTGTATCTACAGCATGATCTTTTATTTTAATATATTTCATATCTTGACCACCAATATCTACAATACTAGTTACATCACTTAAAAAATGTTCAGCAGCTTTATAATGTGCCATAGTTTCAATTTCAGATATATCTAAATTAAAAGCAGTTTTGATAAGCATTTCGCCATATCCAGTAGAGCCACTTACTCTTATTTTAATATCTTTATTTATATTTTTAAACATTTTTAAAAGCATACTTTTTAAAGTATTAACTGGAGATCCTAAATTTGCTTGATAATCTTTATATAGAATGGAACCAGTTGTATCAATTAAAACTATTTTTGCAGTAGTAGACCCAGCATCAATTCCTAAAAAAGCATCTCCTTTATATTTTAAAATATCTTTAGTAGGTACATAATCTTTATTATGTCTTTTTCTAAAATCATCTAAATCTTTTTTTGTTTTAAATAAAGGTTCTAATGAATCACTTATAGTTTCTTTAAAATTATCAAGTAATTTAATTTTTTTCATTAATTCAGCATAGTTATATGGTTTACTTTCCATATTTTCTAGTATTGCTCCATATGCAACAAAAAGGTGTGCATTATCAGGTTCTATATGTTCATCATCTTTTAAATTTAAAGTTTTAATAAATCTTTCTTTTAAGGTATCTAAATAGTTTAAAGGTCCTCCTAAAAACATAACATTTCCTTTTATAGGTTTACCACAAGCTAGTCCACTTATTGTTTGATTAACGACAGCTTGCATAATAGATAGTGCTATATCTTCTTTTTTAACTCCTTCATTTATTAAAGGTTGAATATCTGTTTTTGCAAAAACTCCACAGCGAGATGCTATCGGGTAAATTGTTTTTCCGTTTCTTGCAAGCATATTTAACCCAGCAGTATCAGTATTAAGTAGGGTCGCCATTTGATCTAAAAACGCTCCAGTTCCACCAGCACAAGAACCATTCATTCTTTGTTCAACTCCACCAGTAAAATATATTATTTTAGCATCTTCTCCACCAAGTTCAACTGCAACATCAACGTTTCTAGGGTAGTTATTTACTGCTTTTTTACATGCAATAACTTCTTGAATAAAAGGAACATCAAGTTGTTCTGCTAAACTTATTGCACCTGATCCTGTAAGTGAAAACCTATAAAACATATTAGGATATTTTAATAAACCATCATTCAATAACTTTTTAATAGTTTTTAAAGTATCAGAATAATGTCTTTGATAATCACTATATAAAGTTTTACCTAAATCATCTGTTAAAAGAATTTTTACTGTAGTAGACCCAACGTCTATACCTATATTAATTATTTTTTTCATTTTTTTTACCTCGTACCTGTTAATTGTAACATACTTAAGTTTTTCTATAAACGAAAATATAAAATATTTATATAAATTAAATAGTAAGTTTTATACAATAAATGAAGTTTTTTTAAAAAAATATAGGTAAGATACGCAAAACTACTTGTAAATTAGCATATAATTTGGTAGTATTGAAAGTGCTGTAAATGCAAATAAACATTGATATGGATTATGTTTACGAGTGCCTTATAAAAGGTGTAGATATAAGAAGAAGTATCAAGACGAAAAAACGAAGGAGGGATATTTTATGGCAGTAGTTTCTATGAGTTATTTATTAGAAGCTGGAGTTCATTTTGGACATCAAACAAAAAGATGGAATCCAAAAATGAAAGAGTATATTTTTACATCAAGGGATGATATTTATATCATTGACTTAGAAAAGACTAGACAATGTCTAGAAGTGGCATATGCTGAAATTAAAGCAATTGCTGAAAATGGAGGAAAATTTCTATTTGTTGGAACAAGAAAACAAGCACAAGAAGTTTGTTTAGAAGAAGCAACTAGAAGTAATTCTTATTACGTAACTGAAAGATGGTTAGGTGGATGTTTAACTAATTTTAGAACTATTAGAAAAAGAGTTAGAAGATTAGAAGAAATTGAAGAAATGGAAGCAAATGGAACATTTGAAGTCCTACCTAAAAAAGAAGTTATCGGTATTAAAAAAGAATATGAAAAATTAAATAAGGTACTATGTGGAATTAGAAACATGGTTAAATTACCACAAGCATTAATTATAGTAGACCCTAAAAAAGAAGCAAATGCAATTAAGGAAGCAAGAATATTAAAAATACCAGTATTTGGTGTTGTTGATACTAATTGTGATCCTGATGATGTTGACTTTGTTATACCTGGAAATGACGATGCAGTTAGATCTGTAAAAGTTATGTTAGGAGTTTTAAATAATGCTATATGTGAGGCTAGTAGTCTTGAAATAGTAGATTATGTAACTGAAGAAGAAAGAAAACCTAAAGCAGTTGTAGCTGAAGAAGTAAAAGAACAAGTAGAGAAAAAAGTAACTGTAGACCCTGAAGTAGTAGAAGCCGTTATTGAAATGGAAAAAGCAGATGAATTAAGTGATAAAACACTTACTGAATTAAAATCAATTGCTAAAGAAAATGGTGTTAAAGGTTATTCTACTATGAAAAAAGATGAACTAATTGAAGTTCTAAGCAAATAAGGAGGATTTATGGAAATCACAGCAAGTATGGTTAAAGAATTAAGAGAAGTATCCGGTGCTGGAATGATGGATTGTAAAAAAGCTTTATCAGAAGCAAATGGTAATATGGAAGAAGCAGTTAATTATCTAAGAGAAAAAGGAATTGCTAAATCTATAAAAAAAGAATCAAGAATTGCAGCTGAAGGGTTAGCAAATGTTTATACAGATGGAAATAAAGCTATTATTCTTGAAGTAAATAGTGAAACTGATTTTGTAAGTAAAAATGAAGAATTTAAAGAAATGATTGAAACAATCGGAAAAACTATTTTACAAAGTGATGTTAAAACACTTGAAGAAGCTCTTGATTTAACAACTGATGAAGGAACTATTAAAGAACTTATTATTACAAAAACAGCTAAAATAGGAGAAAAATTATCATTAAGAAGATTTTCTGTATTAGAAAAAGATTCACTAGATAATTTTGGAACTTATATTCATATGGGTGGAAAAATAGCTACATTAGTAGTTATAAAAAATGGAAACCCAGAAGTAGCAAAAGATGTTGCTATGCAAGCTGCAGCAATGAAACCTTTATATGTATTTCCAAGTGAAGTACCAAGTGATGTTATAGATAACGAAAAAATTGTCTTAAAAGAACAAGCTATAAATGAAGGAAAAACTGCTGAAATAGCTGAAAAAATGGTAATCGGAAGAATTAATAAATTCTATAAAGAAGTATGTTTAGCAGAACAACCATTTATTAAAGATGGAGATGTATCTGTTTCTAAATACGTAACTAATAATGGTGGAGAATTAATTAGTATGGTTCGTTATGAAGTTGGTGAAGGCATGGAAAAAAGATGCGATAACTTTGCTGAAGAAGTAATGAATCAAGTAAAAGGTAACTAAAAAGTGTCAAAAGACACTTTTTTTATGTCTAAAACTTTATAGGAAGTTTTAAAAGTGATATACTATAAATGGTGATTTAAGTTGAGAAAAGCAAAAATGTTTAAAAATAATATTCAAATGGTAGTATACATAATTATTTTTATAATATTAATTTGTTTATTTATTTATTTTGGAAAAATAGATTATAAAAATGAAATACCTGATAACATAAAGTTTTCAACAGAATATAATTTAGTTGGAACTGATAATGTTTTTAAATATGTTAATGCAGCTGATGTTAATATGATTGCAAGTGGTAAAAAAGGTATTGTTTTATTTGGTAATCCTAGTAGTAAATGGGTTAATAGTTATGCTAGTATTGTAAATGATGTAGCAAAAGAAGTTGGAATAAAAGAAATATTTTATTATGACTTTTTTAGTGATCGAGATGAAAATAATGGTACTTATGAAACTATTGTAAATAGTTTAGGTAATTATATAACTTATACTGATATTTCAGCAGCAGACTTATATGCTCCAACTCTTTTAGTAGTTGCAAATGATTTAATATTATATTTTGATTCAGAAACAAGTTTTATAACAGGAACTACTTCACCAAAAGATTATTGGAATGAATTTAATACAGGGTTAAAGAAAAATACTTTAAAAGAAGTATTTACTAAATATATGAATGGATCGAGGTAAAAATGGAAACTAAAAATACATTTGGAGTAGTATTATTAACTATAATTATTTTAACTATTTCTATAGGTGGATACTTTTTTATGAGACATGTACTTGATACTGAAAATAAAAGTAAAACTGAAGATGTAAGAGATAATACAAGTAAAAAAGACTTCCGTATAAATAAAGATAAAGATTTTATATATTATGAGTCTCCAACATCTGCAATAATACTTGATACAGAAGAAATAATTCATCAAGATGTCATAATAAATTTCTTAAGTATGGCAGGAACAAATGATGTATTAAAAAATGAATTAAACACTATAAAAAGTAAAGTAAAATATATGAAAGATGTAACTATACCAGAAGGTACAGAAGTCACTAAAAATAGTAAAGATATATATAGTTTAGAGTATCGTACTTATGAAGACTTTGCTTTTGGTTCTTATGTATCACTATTAATAAAAGATTTTACATATGATGTTATAAAAGGTGAAACACCTGCGTTACTTAACAGTTATGTAATAGATAAAACAACTGGAAATTTAGTAGAAAGTGATGAATTATTAAAAAAATATAATTTAACAATGGATGAAGTAAAAAAACAAGTTAAAAAAAGATTAAGTGATATGCAAGTAGTAAGTGGGGATGTTGAAGTAATTGATATAGAAGGTACATTAAAAAATTTCACAACATTTGCGTTCTATATTAACAAAAATGGTAAACTAGCAATAACTTATGTTGTAAAATCACCTAAAAGCAATTATAATGATAGTATTGAATTAAATTAAAAAAGGAGAAAGAAAAAATGATCGAAAATGCAGAATTAAAAATGTTAAGTACTATTGAAAATTTAAAAAGTAAGTTACTTAATATTAGAGCAGGAAGAGCTAATCCAGCTATGTTAAATGGAGTAATGGCAAGTTATTATGGAGTTCCAACAGCTATTCAAAGTCTTGCAAATATTACAGTTCCCGAGGCAAAACAATTATTTATTAAACCTTTTGATAGAAGTACATTAAAAGCAATTGAAAAGGCAATAAATGAAGCAAATTTAGGAATATCACCAGTTAATAATGGGGAAATGATTATTTTAACAGTACCAGATTTAACTGAAGATAGAAGACGTGAATATGTTAAAATGGCTAAAACTATTGGAGAAGATACAAAAGTAGCACTTCGTAATATTAGACAAGATATAAATAATCAAATTAAAAAAGAAGAATATCCTGAAGATGAAGAAAAGTCACTTTTAGAAAGTATTCAAGATTTAATTGGTAAATATAATAAAATAGTCGATGATGAAATTAAAATAAAAGAGCAAGAATTAATGCAAGTTTAAAAATAGATAGAGAAAATCTATTTTTTTTAAGTTTTAAAAAAGGAAATACCATCTTTTAGGGATATATAACTTATGAGGAGGTAATTAATTTTTAGACATAAATAAATTATTATGATAAAATTAGGTAGAGGTAAAAATTATGTATAAAGATATAAGAGTAATATTTATGGGAACTCCAAGTTTTTCAGTTCCTGTACTAGAAAAGTTAATTGAAGAAACAAATGTAGTCTTAGTTGTGACTCAACCTGATAAAGAAGTAGGAAGAAAAAAAGAACTAAGTATAAGTCCTGTAAAAGAACTTGCAATAGAAAAAAACATTCCAGTTTTTCAACCATTAAAAATAAGAAAAGACTTTGAAATGATTCGTGAACTTAAACCTGATATTATAATTACTTGTGCATATGGTCAAATTGTATCACAAGAGTTACTTAATATTCCTCCTTGTGGATGTATTAATATTCATGCATCCCTTTTACCAAAACTTAGGGGTTCTGCTCCAATTCAGTGGGCTATATTAAATGGAGATCAATTTACAGGGGTAACTCTCATGTATATGGATGCTACTATGGATACAGGTGATATGATAGCAAAAGAAGAAGTTGTAATTCATATGGCTGAATTTTTTCCATCACTTTATAACCGTTTATCACTAGTTGGTAGAGATCTTTTAATGGATAACTTTAAAAGTATCATAGATAAAACTTGTAAAAGAGAAAAACAAAATGAAGAAGATGCAACATATGCTCCAATGATAAAACGAGAAGATGAGTTAATAAATCTAAATTCTTCTGGAAAAAGTATTATAAATAAAATAAGAGCACTAAATAATACTGCATATATAATATTAAATAACCAAGAAATAAAAGTACTTATGGCATCATTTAATGAAATAAAAACTAGTAAGTTACCAGGTTCTATATATGAAGTAACAAAAGATAAATTGAGTATATGCGTAAGTGATGGAGTACTTTTTTTAGAAAAAGTTAAACCAATGGGAAAAAAAGAAATGGATATTAAAAGTTATTTAAATGGAATTAATAAAGATAAAATAACTTGTGGAGAATAGATATGGATAAAACTTTTTGGAAAACAGTTCGTGGAAAAGCAGTAATAAAATTAATTGTTTGGTCTATTTTCTTTCTAATTCTTTTTATAGTCTTATCTTTTATGGGTAGTAAAGGAAAAAATGATGATAAAAATAATCTAGTGATAGGGTACAATGAAAAAATTGATAGATTATTAAAAAATAATTATGAATATGAATATAAAATTACTATAAATGGTAATAATATTAATTTTAATGGTAAAAAAGATGGTAAAAATGAACAAGGTTATAAAGAAACTAAAGAAGGTATCATTAAGTATTTAGTAATTGACTCAGTTACTTATAATATTACATCTAATAAAAAAGAATTATTTAATAGTTTATATGAAAACATAAATACTGAATATTTAAATTTACCACTTTTATTTAAAAATATATCTCCAATTAAGTATGAAATAAAAGCTAAAG
>JAVXUB010000013.1:0-10585 GCA_036642315.1 Bacilli bacterium | reverse complement strand
GCTTTTTTCTTGACTTAATTACTTTCTAATATTATAATAAAAACGCTAAAGAAAAGGAGACAAGTGCAATATGAAAAGAACATTTCAACCAAATAATAGAAAAAAAGCTAAGAAACAAGGTTTTTTTGCAAGAAAAGAAACTGATATTCTAAGCGATCGCAGAAGAAAAGGCCGTAAGAATTTAACATTAACAAAATAAACCACTTCTGTGGTTTTTTTCTAAGGAGAACGAATGAAAAAGTATGAAGTAGTTAGATCAAATATACTTTTTAATGAAATAATAAATAAAGGTGAAAAAAAATCTAATAAACATTTCATCATTTTTTCTTTAGGAAAAGATACTATAAAACCATGCTTTGGTGTAGCAGTAGGAACCAAAATAGGTAATGCTGTAGCACGTAATAAAATTAAAAGACAAGTAAGGGTAATGATAGAAAATAACAAAAAGTTATTTCAAATTAGCTATAACTATATTATAATGGTAAAAAGAGACTATAATAGTTTAAATTATATCGAGATGGAAAAATCTTTTATAAGTCTTATAGAGAAAGGCAAAAAATGAAAAAGAAAGTATTAGTTTTAATAACATTATTAATGTTAACAGCAGGATGTGGTAATTCAAACTACATAGTTAATGATGAAAAACAAATAGTAAAATTCGAAGAAACAGGACAAATGTTACAAAATAATATTTTATGTTTACCAGAAAAAGATACAGAATTATATAAATTATATGAAGAACATGGAGATCAATTAAAGTTTGGTTTAGATGAACTACCTGCTTGTAAAGATTTTAAATTAAATTCAAATAAAAGTAGTAGTATTTGGCAAGTTTTATTTGTAAAACCTTTAGCTTACTTAATAATAAAGCTCGGTTATTTAGTTAATAACATGGGTATATCAGTAATATTAATTGGTTTAGCAATAAGATTAATTTTATTACCATTTACTTTAAAGAGTACTAAACAAACTCAAAATATGAAAAAAGCTCAACCAGAAATTGAAAAAATTGAAAGAAAATATCGTAATCGAACAGATAATGAATCTTTGATGGCAAAAAGCCAAGAAACTATGATGATTTATAAAAAATATAAAGTAAGTCCAATGCTCGGTTGTTTACTATCATTTATTCAACTACCTTTATTCTTTGCTTTTTTACAAGCAATATACTGTTTACCAGTTATATATGAACAATCACTTTTTGGTTTCCAATTAGGAACAACACCAATGGTAGGGATAAAAGCAGGAGAATATTCATATTTAATCTTACTAATATTAATTGCAGTATCAACATACTTCTCATTTAAACAAACAATGAAACAAACTTCAGGTATGGCCGGAGACTCTGGTAAACAAATGAAAATAATGTTATATGTAATGTTAGTAGTTATAGTTTATGCATCAATTAATTTACCAACAGCATTAGCATTTTACTGGATAATTACTTACGCATTCATTGCTTTACAAAATGTAATCGTTGATTTTTCTACAAATAATCCTTTTAAAAAGAAACATAAAAAAGAGGATTTGAAAAAAGAAAAAATTAAAGAAAAATTACAAAAGAAAGAAGGAATGAAGTATGGAAAAGATAACTAAAGAAGGTAAAGTTTTTGAAGAGGTTCTTGGAGAAATCCTAAAAGAAAATCATTTAGAAGAAAAAGATGTCTTTTATAAACAAAATGAAAAAAAAGGTGGTCTTTTTAAAGGAAGTACTATTGAAGTAATTGTTTATAAAAAAGATGATGTTTATCATGAAATAGAAGATTATTTAAAAGAAATTATAACTGGTTTAGGTTTAGAAGTATCTTTTGAACTTAAAAAAAGTGAAGAACAAACAGTTATTAAAATGTATTCTAATAATAATCCTTTATTAATAGGTAAAAATGGTCAAACATTAAGATCTTTAGAAGTTTTAGTAAAACAAATGATTCATACTAAATATAATATGTTTGTAAAAATAGTTTTAGATGTTGAAAATTATAAAGAAAAAAAGGATGCTTTTCTAGAACGTTTTGCTAAACAAATGGCAAATGATGTAGTTAGAACAAATACAGAAATTCATTTAGATAACATGACTTCTTATGAAAGAAGAATAATTCACAATGCATTAACAAACTTTTCAGGCGTTACTGCAGAAAGTGAAGGCGAAGAACCAAATCGTCATATCGTTATAAAACCAAGTAAATAATATATAAAACATTATGAAAACTTATATAACATAATGTTTTTTTTATGATTATTATGCTATAATACACACGTTGAAAGGGCGTAATTTTTATGGATGATACAATTTGTGCAATAGCAACTACTTCTGGTGTAGGAGCTATATCAATTATTAGAGTAAGTGGGTCTAATGCAATACTCCTAGTAAATCAAATATTTTCAGGAAATGATTTAACAAAAAGCGAAAGTCACACAATTCATTATGGACATATTGTCCATGATTCTAAAACAATAGATGAAGTTTTAATTATGCTTATGAAAAGCCCTAAAACTTATACTTTAGAAGACACTGTAGAAATAAATTGTCATGGTGGAATTAATACTACAAAAAAAATATTAGAAATACTTTTACTTATTGGTTGTAGACTTGCAGAACCAGGAGAATTTACTAAAAGAGCTTTTTTAAATGGTCGTATTAATTTACTTGAAGCAGAATCAGTTAATGATTTAATCGTTTCAGTTACGGATGCATCAAGAACACTAGCAATTAATAATATTGATGGTTTATTAACAAAAAAAATAAGAACAATAAGAGAAAAATTAGTAAAGTTATTAGCAAATATCGAAGTAAATATCGACTATCCAGAATATGAAGATGAGGTTAAAATAACTTATAATATGTTAGAAGAAAACATTAATTTTATTAAAAAAGAATTAAATACTTTACTTGAAAACTCTAAAAATGGAAGACTTATTAAAGAAGGAATAAATATAGCTATAATAGGAAAACCAAATGTTGGAAAAAGTAGTATTTTAAATACATTACTTGATGAAGAAAAAGCAATTGTAACAAATATACCAGGAACAACTAGAGATTTAGTAGAAGGAAGTATTACTTTAAATGGAGTTTTAATAAACTTTGTTGATACAGCAGGAATAAGAGTTACTACTGATGAAGTTGAAAAACTAGGTGTAGATAAAAGTAAAAAAGTTGCAACAAATGCTGATGGAATTATTTTTGTAATTAACAATAATGAAGCTGTATCTAAAGAAGAATTAGATTTATTAAAAAGTATAAAAAACAAAAACTTAATAATTTTTGTTAACAAAAATGACTTAGAAAGTAACTTAAATTTAGATGATTCTTTTAAGAATATTATTTATGGTAATACGCTTACTAAAGATGGTTTAAAAGAATTATTAGATAGTATTAAAACATTATTTAATTTAGAAAGTATTGTAAATAAAGATATGAGTTATTTATCTAATATTAGACAAATAGATTTAATAAATAGAGCTAATATTGCAATTGATAGTGCAAAAAAAGGTTTTATAGAACAAATGCCAATAGATTTAATTGAAATTGATATAAAAAATGTTTGGGATTTATTAGGTGAGTTAATTGGTGAATCATATAGTGAAGAATTAGTTGATAATATCTTTAGTAATTTTTGTTTAGGAAAGTAGGGAAAAAATATGTATGATGTAATAGTTGTAGGCGGTGGACATGCTGGATGTGAGGCATCTCATATTGCTGCAAAACTAGGTAAAAAAACGTTACTTATTACTAGTAATATAAAAAATATTGGTGATATGCCATGTAATCCTTCAATTGGTGGAACTGCAAAAGGGGTTATAGTAAGAGAAATTGATGCCTTAGGTGGAATCATGGGTGTTATCGCAGATAAAAGCCACATCCAAATAAAAATGTTAAATAATTCTAAAGGACCTGCTGTAAGAAGTCTTCGTGCTCAAGCAGATAAAATAACTTATTCAAAAAACATGATAGAAACCCTAAATAATACCAAAAATTTAACTATCCAAGAATCAATGATAGAAGATTTAATTATTGAAGATAAAAAAGTATTAGGTGTTATTACTGAATCAGATGATAAAATTTATGGTTCTACTGTTATATTAACAACAGGAACTTATTTAAAAGGAAATATTCTTATAGGAAGTAAAAACACACCAGGCGGACCTCATGGAGAAAGAAGAAGTAACAATTTATCAGATAATTTAAAAAACTATGGACTAAACATTTTGCGTTTAAAAACAGGTACTCCACAAAGAATAAAAAAGTCATCAATCGATTTTACTAAAATGACTAAAGAATACGGAGATCCATTTTACTGGACTTTTAGTAATGATTTTTCTCCTAGTTACAAAATAGAAGAACAACAACCTTGTTTTTTAACATATACAAATGAATTAACAAAACAAATTATATTAGATAATCTTGATAAATCTGCAATGTATGGTGGATATGTTACCGGAGTTGGACCTAGATATTGTCCATCTATTGAAGATAAAATAGTAAGATTTAAAGATAAAGTAAGACATCAACTTTTCTTAGAACCAGAAAGTTTATATTATGATGACTACTATTTACAAGGTTTTTCAACTAGTATGCCTGAAGATATTCAAGAAAAGTTAGTTCATAGTATAGTAGGTTTAGAAAACGCTGTAATAACGAAGTATGCATACGCAATAGAATATGATGCACTTGATCCTTTAATGGTTAAGCCATCTCTTGAAAATAAAATTATTGAAAACCTTTTTACAGCAGGACAAATTAATGGAACAAGCGGTTATGAAGAAGCTGCAGGTCAAGGCTTAGTAGCAGGTATTAATGCATCCCTAAAGTTAGATAAAAAAGAACCTCTTATTTTAAAAAGAACTGATGCTTACATTGGAGTTTTAATTGATGATTTAGTTACTAAAGGAACTATAGAGCCATACAGAATGCTTACATCAAGAGCAGAGTTTAGACTCCTTCTTCGTCATGATAATGCCGATATTAGATTACGTAAACTAGCTTATGGTGTAGGAACAATCTCTACCAAACAATATGAATCTTTAGAAAAAAAATTATTCAATATAGATGAATTAATTACTTATTTAAAGGTAAATTTACTAAAACTTAATAGTGATGTAAAAGAAATATTTAAAAAAAATAATATAGATATACCTAAACAAAATATAAGCTTTTATGAATTATTAAAACGTCCTGAAATAAACTTAGATTTTATTAAAAACTTTATAGAAATAAATTTTGATAAAGAAATAAAAGAACAAGTAGAAATAGAAGTAAAGTATGAAGGATATATAAAAAAAGCTTTTAAAGAAGCAGAAAAATTAATAAAGTTAGAAAATAAAAAAATACCAGAAGATATAGATTATGAAAACATAAAGAATCTTGCAACAGAAGCTCGTCAAAAATTAATTAAAGTAAGACCTGTAACTATTGCACAAGCAGCGAGAATAAGTGGAGTTAATCCAGTAGATATATCAGTTTTAACTGTATATTTAAAGAAAGAGTATAGTAAAAATGAATAAAGAAGAATTTTTTAAATCTTTAAGTTTACTTAATATAAACTTAACTGATAAACAAATAAATGATTTAGAAATCTATTGTAAAACATTAATAGAGTATAATGAACATACTAATTTAACTGGAGTAAAAACACCAGATGAGATATACTTAAAACATTTTTATGATTCACTTACTTTAACAAAAATAATTGATTTTAATAAATATAATACTTTATTAGATATAGGATCAGGTGCAGGATTCCCAGGTTTACTTTTAAAAATAGTTTTCCCTCATTTAAAAGTAACTTTATTAGATTCAAATAATAAAAAAACAACATTTTTAACTTATATATCAAATTTATTAAAACTAAATGATGTATTAATAGTAAGTGAGCGTGTCGAAATTTTTTCAAAAAATAACTTAAATAAATTTGATATAGTTACTGCAAGAGCAGTAACAAATATGAGTACTTTAGTAGAAATAGCTTTACCACTAGTTAAAAAAGATTGTTATTTTATAGGTATGAAAAGTAAAATGAGTGATGAAATAAAAGATTCTTATTTTGCAATTAAATATATGGGTGGAGTTATTGAAGACTCTATATCATTTAATCTTTTAGGTGATGAATTTGAAAGATTACTTATAAAAATAAAGAAGGAAAGAGACACATTACCTAAAGAATTAAGAACATATGATAAAATAATCAAAAATCCATTGCAAAAATCTTGCAAATAATGTAAAATTAAGAATAAGTAAAGGGTTGATAAAGTGGATACTGAAAATAGAGTATTACAAGTTCCTATTGAGGATATAATTCCTAATCGTTTTCAGCCACGATTAGCTTTTGATGATGCCGCATTAAAAGAACTTGCAGAATCAATTAAGCAACATGGAGTTATTCAACCTCTAATATTAAGAAGAATAGGGGACAAATACGAAATTATCGCCGGAGAAAGAAGATATAAAGCATCAATGCTTGCAGGTCTTACTTCCGTTCCAGCTATTCTTTCAAATTTAACAGATAACGAAAGTGCTGAAGTTGCTATAGTAGAAAATGTCCAAAGAAAAGATTTAACTGCAATCGAAGAAGCCAAGTCTTTTAAAGCATTACTTGATAAAGGTTATATGACTCAAGATGATTTAGCAAAGAAAATGGGACTTTCTCAAGCTGCAATATCAAATAAATTACGTTTACTTACACTTGATGAATCAGTTCAACAAGCGGTATTAAACGGTTCAATTTCAGAACGACATGCCAGAACTTTATTAAAAGCAAAAGATGTCGAAACTGAAAAAACTCTTTTAAGTAGAATAATTAATGAACGACTTACTGTTCGTCAACTAGAAGATGAATTAAAAAAAATATATGGTACAGTTGTAGAACCAGACGTTCCTTTAGTAAATACAACCCCAGATATATCAAATATTTTATCATCATCTACTGATATTATTAAAAAAGATGAACCAAAAGATATAGAAGCATTATTAACTCCAAGTGAAGATATTTTACCAGTAACTGATGTATCAAATATGTTTAATAATCCTGAAAACTTACCAAATAAATTCTTTAATTTTCTCGAAGATGAAGCTGCAAATATGAATGTCGAAGAAACTCCTTTAATTTTTGAAAATCAAAAAGAAGAAGTAGAAGAAATAGAGTTATTAGATGATCTTTTACCAAAAGATAATAAAAAGAGTGAAGTAAAAGAGCCAGAGATAATCATACCAGTAGAGCCACCAAGAAATGATGAATATATTGATACAGTAATAGATACAATAAGAGGACTTCACTTAAATAGCGAAAATGTAACAGTCGAAGAAATAAATTTACCTCATGAATATCAAATAAATATTAAAATAAAAAAGAACTTAGATATCTAAAATATTTCTAAGTTCTTTTTCACTTAATTTAGATAAAACAATATTAGCTCGGTCTTCGCCTTCAATTATATTATCACTTAAATTTTGTTTTTTCTTTTGTAGTTCAATAATCCGTTCTTCAATAGTACCTTTACAAATAAGTTTAATAACTTCAACCTTATTTACTTGTCCAATTCTGTGAGCTCTGTCAGTTGCTTGATTTTCAACTGCAGGGTTCCACCAAGGATCAAGATGTATTACAATATCAGCAGCAGTAAGGTTTAACCCAGTACCGCCTGCTTTTAATGATATTAAGAATACATTAGTTTTATCACTATTAAATGAATCTACTAAATTCATTCTTTCCTTACTTTTAGTTTGACCATCTAAGAATGAATAAGTAATATTATTTTCTCTTAAATATGGCATCAACAGTTTTAATGAAGATGGAAATTGTGAAAACAACAATACTTTATGATCATTTGCAATAACACCATTTAAAATATCAATAATGGCATCAAACTTTGCACTAGGTCCATCATAATCTTCAATTAAAAGATGAGGATCAATACATATTTGTCTTAACTTAGTGAGTAATGATAGTATTAATATTTGATTTTTCATATATTCATTATTATTACTTGCTTCATCTATTGCTTTTTTGGTAATTTCTAACTGAGCTACATAATATTTCTTTTGTTCTTCACTCATCTCAACAATAACAGTATTTTCAATCTTATCAGGTAACTCTTTTAATACTTCTTTTTTCTTTCTTCTTAGTATAAAAGGAGATATTTGTTTATTTAAATCCCCAAAAGAACCTTCTTCAATAACCTTATTATTATATATTTGTTTAAACTTTGTTATATTAGGTAAAAACCCTGGCATAATGAAATCAAATATACTCCATAATTCAAATATAGAGTTTTCAATAGGAGTTCCTGTTAACGCAAATTTAGTATCAGCATTAATTTCTTTAACAACACTTGTTATTCCAGAATTTAAATTTTTAATATTTTGAGCTTCATCGATAATAAATGTATCAAATATAATATCTTTATATTCATCAATATCTTGTCTAAGTAAGCCATAAGTTGTAATAACAACATCTACATCTTCTAAACTTTTTATTTTCATAACTCTTGTATTTTTTGCTTCATTTATAATACATATTTTTATATTTTCACCAAACTTATTAAATTCTTCTTGCCAGTTATAAATTAAAGAAGTAGGTGCAACTATTAAAAATAATCTTTTTTCTTTATTTTCTTTTATCTTAAGTTTAATATACTTAATTGTTTGAATTGATTTACCAAGTCCCATTTCATCAGCAAGAATACCACCAAAACCACATTTAGCAATCGTAGTCATCCATTTAACTCCAGTTTCTTGATAATCTCTTAATATATCTAAATCTTTTTTAGATAAATCAATACTTAAATTCTTATATTTATTAAAATTATCGATTAAAGCCTCAAAATTCTTATCTACTTCAATAAAACCATATTCATCTTTTAAACTATTAATATGAATACTTTTATACTTTGGTAAATAAAAGTTTTTATTAAGTAAATCTTTATTAGACATATCTAAATCTTTTACTATATTAGCAAGTCCATCTAAATCTTCATTATTTTCTAATGACATAAAGTCCCCAGACTTAAGCTTATAATATTTCTTTTTATACTTTATTGCATCAAGTAATTTAGTAATTTCTTCATTATTAATGTTTTCAACTGAAAAGTCATATTTTAATATATTATCCCTTCCTATTGAAAAGCTACTAGTTACTTTCGGCTTTTGAAATATACTAATTTTTTTAATATTTTCAGATACAAAAGTCGGATACTTTAAAGTTAATTCTTTTAACCCAACATTTAAAAAATATATTATACTTTCTTCATCTTCTAATTTAAATCTATTATTAGATAATTTAAATCCAAGGTTAGTAAGTTCATTAATATAACTACTTTCTTTAGCTAAATCTCTTGAAAAGTATTTTTTATCATCTGTTTTATATTCATCAAGTATATTAAATTCAATATCATTACTAATAAGTTTAATATCAGCTTTTATCCCACTTCCGGATTTATCAAAATAAAAATTTGGCTCTAGATTTGCAATAATAAACTTATCTTTTATTTCTTCATCCATTACTAAATTTTCATTTTTAATCTTTGGTAGTATTAAATTTGAAAATTTAGCATATTCATTTTCTCTAAATAAAAGTTTTGTATGATTAGTACTTTTCATTACTTGTAATAAACTTTTAATTTCATCATTTACTTTATATAACTTCTCAGTATCAGTTATATATGAATAATCACATGTAACATAAAGAATGTTATTTTCAAGTTCTAACTCAATATTTTCATCAACTTTTTTTAAAGATACATTAAGTTTATAAGTATCTATTCCATGACATAATATTTTAAAACTAGGATACTCTAAAGTAAATTCCTTATCTTTTAATATCTCTAATAACTGTTTTAAACTTTTATCTTTTAAAAATATTCCTTTTACTTTTTCATAATAACTATAATATCCTCTTGTATAACTCGTTGGTTGATTATCAACATAAAGAGTCATAAAATCTAGTATTTCAGTATCAGACTCATTAAAATAATATAAAGCATTTGAATAAGTTAAATCCTTACCAAATTCTAATTCAGTAACATCATTTTTATCATTATAAACTTTTAAAAACTCTTCTATATTCTTTTTAGTAGTATACTTTCTTTTTTCACCGATTTTAAATATTAATTCAAAATTAGCTTCGCTAATATATTTTAAAATTATTTCACTATTTAATAATTTTCTTTGAGTATTAGTATTATTACTTAACTTTGCAAATAAAAAACTATTATATTTAGCATCATACATATTATCTGCTCTTATAAGCATCTCTTTAAAGTCATCATAATTATCTAGTACATATCTTAATCCTAAAACTAAATGTGGACAATTACTACTGTGACATATTGTACAAACTGCTTCCTCAGAAAAAGTTTTATCAGTAATAGTTAAATATAAAGGTACTTTTTTATAATAAAACTTTAATTCAACTTTTTTAGGAGATATAGTATAATCTGAATATTCTAAAAAATCCATATCTAAACTACGAGAATCATAATAGCTTCTATAACCAAAGCTACCTATTAAACTACTTTCTATATCTTGATTCATAAAACCTCACTCCTTCAAATAAAATCATTTATTAGTATACCATAAAGTTAGTTTATTACA